>JBCBCH010000104.1:0-7822 GCA_038530835.1 Bacteroidota bacterium
TTACGGATATGGAAGGTCCCTATCCATCAAAGTTTCCGGGCTACCAAAATCCTTGAAAAAATTAAAGGCGTCCACGACGGTGACCATGGTATCCACATAGCTAAAGCGGGAAAGGTCAATATTGTTTTCTTCATCGATAAAAGAGAAGGTTTGAGCGACGGGTATGGGTTCACTTATACCCGTACTTTCAATAAGGAGATAGTCAAACCGATTTTCCTTTGCCAAGCGTTCCACTTCTATCATCAAATCTTCCCTGAGGGTGCAACAGATACAACCATTGCTCATTTCCACAAGCTTTTCTTCAGTGCGGGAAAGGGTGTTTTCACTTTTTACCAGTTCCGCATCCACATTGACTTCGCTCATATCGTTAACGATAACAGCTACTTTCAAACCTTCCTTATTGTGCAGCACATGGTTGAGCAAGGTGGTTTTGCCAGCTCCTAAAAATCCGCTGAGCACCGTTACCGGTAATTTATTGTTCATTGGGATGTTATCATTTACAAGATTAAGACCTGAAATGCTCGAGGCAATGCTAAAGATACAAAAGCATTGTCAAATGCAACTGGGTTGCATTTGTAATTAAATCATAACAAGATTTGTTGATTTAAATCCTAGTAGCCCGCAGCCTGCCCATCTTTTCGGCTCTCTGAAGCGCCGTGATACACCTTGTTTTCATCGTCCCATAAAATGGCTTGATATCCACCATATATCCCTCGTGCGATTCCAATGCGGTGTCCTTTGTCCATTAACCCACGAACCGTTGTATATGGTATTCCTGATTCCACCCGGACCGTTCCCGTATTTTCTGTAGTTCTTCCCATGGGGCTTGCCCCACCGGTGTGGTCCCATCTTGGGGCATCGCCTGCTTCCTGAAGATTCATTCCGAAATCCACAAGGTTCATAACAATTTGCGTGTGGCCCATAGGTTGGAAATCACCACCCATCACGCCAAAACTGACAAAAGGTTTACCATCTTTTGTGATAAAGGCTGGAATAATGGTATGGAAAGGTCGTTTGTTGGGTTCGTATGTGTTCGCTTGGCCTTTCTTCAGACTAAATAGCTCTCCACGGTCTTGGAGCATAAAACCCAATTTTGGAGGTGCCATACCAGAACCCATTCCGCGATAATTGCTTTGAATGAGGGATATTATTGTGCCTTGGTTGTCAGCTACCGTCATATAAATGGTCTCCCCTGCGGAAATTTCTCCTGCGCTATATTTTCCCGCGCGCTCACCTATCATTTCCCTTCTTTTGTTGGCGTAATCATCCGCGAGAAGCGTTTCAACAGGAACATTAAAGAAATCCATATCCGCATAATACTTGGCCCGGTCTTCAAAAGCCAGCTTCTTCGCTTCGGTAAATAAATGCAAGTGTTCGGCACTACCGAATTCGATATTCGAGAAGTCAAAGCCCTCCAATATTTGAAGCATTTGCAAAGCTGCTATGCCTTGACCGTTGGGTGGAAGCTCCCAAACATCGTAACCTCGATAATTCACTGAAACGGGTTCAACCCATTCGGATTTATGTGCTGCAAGGTCCTTGGCTGACAGAAAACCACCTTGTTTCTTGATAAACTTTCCAATGGTCTTTGCAATATCGCCCTTATAAAAAGCGTCGCGCCCACCTTCCGCAATTTTTCGATAGGTATTGGCCAAGTAAGGATTTTTATAAATTTCACCTTCATTGGGTAGTTTGCCGCCATTCTGGGTAATATACGTATCCTCAATGTTCGGAAATCCTTTGGATTTATAATAAGGAACACTGCGCTGCATATACCACGCTATCAGTTCCGTAAGCGGAAAGCCTTTTTCAGCATAGTCAATGGCCGGAGCCAAGATTTCCGTGATGGGTTTGGAACCAAATTTTCCATGCAGTTCAAACCATCCGTCTACCGCACCGGGTACACTAACAGGCAAGGGGCCCAAGGATGGGATTTTGGTCATTCCCTCTTTTTCGAAATACGCTAGCGTTAGCTTTTGAGGGGAACGCCCACTAGCATTCAACCCATATAATCTCTTGGTTTTGCCATCCCATACAATAGCGAACAAATCCCCTCCGATACCGCAACCTGTGGGTTCCATTAGGCCAAGAGCGGCATTCGCTGCAATGGCGGCATCAATAGCGTTCCCGCCGTCCTTGAGGATATCAAGTCCAATCTGGGTTGCTAAAGGATGACTCGTGGCCACCATGCCATTTTGAGCAAGTACTTCGGAACGGGTGGCGAAGGTTTCTCCGGTAACCCTATCTTGAGCAACAGAGAGATTTATGGTAAGTGCGATTAAAAGAAAATAATAAAAAGTGGTTCTCATGAAATTTTTTTTGAAGTCGTAAAATACGAAAATCAAAAGTTGTTTTGGGACTGGGAATTATTTTGCCATTTTCATTCTATTGACCGAAATTGATATTTGTTTCACATGCTATCTGCACTATTCCCGAATTCCATTAACTTTAAATCTTCTACGCGATTCAAATAAACTGTTCTCCATGGAACGAAACGAGCTATATCCCGTTTTTTTGAAAGTCAACCAACTTCAGGTGCTGATTGTTGGTGGGGGTAACGTGGCGGAAGAAAAGCTGCGGTTTTTGCTTAAATCCAGCCCCAATGCCACCGTTCAAATGATATCGCCCATGTATCGGGATGCGACAATTGCCTTAGCAGAAAAACATAAGGTGACCATGGTCAAGGGCAAATACCGGAAAAAGTACTTGAAGGGAAAACACATTGTAGTAGCTACTACCGATGTGCCTGCGGTCAACGAAAAAGTGTATCATGACTGTCGAAAGCGTTCCACTCTGGTCAATGTTGCTGATAATCCACCCTTTTGTGACTTTTATATGGGAGGAATCGTAACCAAAGGAAATGTAAAAGTGGCGATTTCCACCAACGGAAAATCGCCCACTACAGCTAAACGATTACGTCAATTTTTTGAAGATGTGATTCCCGAAAATATTGATGACCTCGTCAAAAATTTGAATGAATACCGTAAGACCATCCAAGGTGACTTTGAGGAAAAAGTTGAAGCCCTAAATGAATTCACCAAAGGTTTGGTGGCCAAAAAAGAACCCCATGAAGATTAGAGTAAAAGGAAATTCAGTTCGGTTTCGATTGACCAAAAGTGAGGTAGAAGCCTTCTCCCAAACCGGAATGTATTCGGAGACTACCGAATTTGCATCCAAAACCTTGACATACGCTCTGGTTGCAAAATCTGATATCACCGAACTTGAAGCGGATTTTAAGGAAGACACCATCATCATTTACTTTCCAAAATCGGAACAAAGCGTCTGGGCCACAAGCAACCGAGTGGGATATGCCAACTCAGTGGACTGGAACGACACAAAAGCACTATCGCTTTTGGTAGAAAAAGATTTTACTTGTTTGGACAACACCATTGAAGACCAATCGGACAACTATCCCAATCCGCGACTGGCCAAAGACAAGGCCTAAAACCCCATTCTCGCCTTAAAATCAGCTTTTCGGCTATTGGTGATTTTCACCTTAACACCCGTATCCAAGACCGTCAAGCTCAAATGTTTATCCACGGTCTGCAAGGCGGTCACATGTTTTAAACTGACAATGTGCGAACGATGGGTTCTGAAAAAAGTGGAGGGATTCAAGATACTTTCCAATTTGTCCATGGATTCACGGACCATATGTTTCTTTTTACGTGTATGTACCTCAACATACTGGTCAGCTGCCTCAATATGGATGATTTCCCCTACAGGAATAAATGTCGTTTGTCCAATGGATTTAACAGCGATACGTTCAACATAATTTTTGATAGATTTTTTTTGGGATTTCTCAGATAGGGAAAAAAGCAGGTCCTTTAGCTGCTCGTTAAGTTGGGAAAGCCTGTCTTTTTCAATAGCGTCAATGGCCCTTTCTACTGAAATATTAATGCGCTCAAAAGTATACGGTTTTAAAATGTAGTCCACTGCGTTTTGCGCGAAAGCTTCCACCGCATATTGATTGTAGGCCGTAACAAAAATGATATATGGAAAAGGCGGTGTGCAGTGCTTCAAAACCTCCAATCCGTTCATTTCGGGCATTTCTACATCCAAAAAAACAATGTCTGGGTTGTTTTGTTGGATACTGTCCAACGCCTCCTTTCCATTCTGACAACTGGGCAAAAGCTCCAAAGTTTCAAATTTGCCCAAATGCAACTCTAAACGCTTTTGGGCTTCCAGCTCGTCATCAACCACCAAGGTTTTGAGTCTCTGCTTTATCATTCCCAAGGAATTTGCAGTTCTACCATAACACCATCGTTTACAGAAAACAGCTCGACACGGCCGGCGCTGCCATACACTTTCTTGAGACGTGAAATTGTGTTGTTCAACCCTATGCCCATATGGTTTTGCGCTTTTATACTAGGGCCTTCGTTGTACACATAAAGCTTGAGGTTTTCAGCTGTTTTTTCACTGCCAATTTCGATGCGTTTGGCAGACTTCTTTTTGGAAATGCCATGCTTGATGGCGTTTTCAACCAAAGGTTGTAGAATAAAACTTGGCACCAATGCATTTTGCTGTGGGCTTTCCGTTTGAATCACCACGTTCAAGTCTGGGTTTCGAAACTGCTCAATTTCCAGATATTTTTTTATAAAATCCAATTCCTTGTGAAGGGGTATCATCTTGTGTTGTGACTCTTCCAAGCAAATGCGCAAAAACTCTCCCAAGCGAATCAACATTCCGGAAGCCACCTCGTTTTTCCCCTGTTCGATAGTACTGACTACATTGTTGATGGTATTGAACAAAAAATGGGGTGAAAGTTGGGCTTTGAGCGTATTGAGCTCACTAATGAGCAATTGTTTTTCCAAAGCTGCGGATTCGTCTTCTTTTTGCTTCAACTCCATTTGATACTGAATGGCATGTGCCAAACCGATGATGGTCATGTAGATGAAAAAAAACCAATGAAAAAGATTCAAGAAAAACACTTTGAAATACAACTTGAAAGCGTCCCAACTAAAAGCCCCAATTCCCAGGAAATTCCAAATCAGGGAATAGACGGCCAAATACATCAAAACGATAACGACCGCAAAAACGATATGGAGCAACAGACCGCCATAATAGGTCTGTCGGTCAATTCGAAAGCGTTTTCCCAACCAAAAAATAAGCGGACTCAGTCCAGCCCAAATATTCCAAACCAAGAATTGGATAAGAAACAACTTTCCCCAAGTGTCCGAACCACCAGCCTCCAATGTTTTGAGATACAATTGCGTACTCGTAAAAAGAGCGGCCACTACCCATAATAGATAGATGATAATTTGCGTTCTTTTCGCTCGTAGAATCATATCAGTAAGTTACTCAAGTAATTTGAATCCTCACTTTTCAAGGACAAACGGTATGTGCTTTCGAACTCGCGAATGGTGGTCAAAATCATCAGAAACGGAATACGCCAAAATCAACCAGTATTTTTGACCCAAAACATGGACAAAATCCTTAGGGTCATTTGAATCCAAAGGAATTGAAAACTGAATTTTGGTGTATCCGCTTTCTTGAGTACCTCCATGAATCACAGCTGTGTTTTTTCCCCCATTTCCACTATCCTTCACTGGATTCCCTGCACCTTTTACGAATAAGTCGGTTCCCGTAACCTTTTTGCCCCTTATGTTGAACAAGAGCAAATCACTTCCAACGATACTGTTTTTTGAGTTGAATCCCACACCGACCCAACCCTTGGTAGGTGCGCTTAAAACCGCATGAAGTGAATCGCTTTGCACCTCATATTGAAATACAATGCCCGAAGCCTCTGCCGTATGCTGGGCTTTTATACCAGTGCACACGCAGAGACTCACTAGAAAGCACAAAAACTTTTGATTGACCATCCTATTATACGCCATTGATTTCAGCAGTAATACCAACGATGGTCCATTTGCCGTCAGAACCTTTGGTCATCGAAAGCTGATAGAGAAAATCATATTCAACGCTTACCGCATTTAAAACTACAACAGCGAGATTATTACCCAAAAATTCAGCATGGCGATACGTGATTTTTCTAGATTTGCCCCCTAACTTCTTTTCGTTGACCATCTGAATGTAGTCTTTTGCAGTAAAGGTGTTCAACTTTCCGCCCATCACCACGTATTGCAATGAGGAAGGCTCTAAAATGTCCTCCAACATTTTACCATCTTGCACATCAGCTCCTTTCACAAATTGCGCCGCTACTTGCTTGATTTTTGATTTTGATTCTTGAGCTTGAACAGCACTTACTAGAAAAAGTGATACAAATAAGGGTATCAGAATTTTTTGAATCTTCATGATTTTCATGATTTTCATTTTAGAATTTGAAACAAACCTAAATGCGATGATTACTAAATGAAAGAGGGAAGTTGCGAAGACGGGAATCGGTGTTGGAAAAAGGGAAAAGGGTCTAAATTTTAACCAATTCGGATGTCGATTGAACCAGATAAACCATAGCGGAAAGAAACAAGGGGTATTAAAAATCAAAAACAGCCGCCCTTGGATTGGTAAGGTCAATGTCTGGGATTACCGTAATAAATTGGTGTAGCAAAAAAATTCAAATGAGTTGGGCTAATCTGGAACGTCAGAACTTAATTAGAATCCCGCCACGATTTTCCAATCACCATGTATCATTCTAAAAACGCGTGCGATATTGCCTTGAAAAAAACAGTTTCCATTCCAAAAAACGACTACGCCAATATCGCCTTCCTGCATTTCAAAACCGTCCATTTGGATGGGAAGTCCCATCGACAAAGCAGTCTTAAAATCAACCACTTTTGTTCTTTCGGGTTGTATACATTTTAAAAGTTCTGGTTTTTCAGGTTTCCGAAAGAATTCATTCTCTAAGACCTCCAGCATCATGCGGCCAAGCACCACTTTATCGGTTAGGGTATCGTTTTGAATTCTAACATCTGAATAGTTATCCTCGTAGAAGGACAAAAAACGGTCCACTTCACCATTTAAAAGCGCTTCAAGATGCAATAACATTTTGGCTTCCACATTTAATGTGTCGACAGTTTGTGCAACTGCTACGCTATCTTTTTTTGACGGCCTGTTTTCAACTTCTCTATTAACGTTTGGGGCGAGAAGCTTGGTTTTGAGTTTATCCGTGTCACTTTGGGCAAGATGAACTAATGTATCTTTCGTATTCTTCGGTTCACTTTGGGCACATGTTTGAAAACCAATACATGCAAGTACACAAAAAGTAAAGATTTTGCCATTCATATTTTAGGAAAGTTTACATTCAAATTTTTAGGGCTCCAAAGAAGTAATGAAGCCCTTTTTAACTCCTCAAGACTATAAAAAGAACACCAGCGCGTCTACTTGCTGTTCATTTTTTAGGGATTGCATGGATAGCTCTATTTTCAATTCATCTTCAGCGGCTGTATCTGCGATAATGGTACCGACTGGTGGAAAACAGGCAAAATGGGTTATGGGAATAAAGATATCTCCGGGAAACATGTTGATTTCTTCCTCTTCTACTATCTCTTCCATTTGCGTTCCATTGACGAAAATTCGAGTTCGGAATACAAAGGGATGGTTTCCTTCCTTCAAGCCGGAGTCTTTTGGGTTTTTCAACATAATGGCATACCGTTTTTCTTCAAAAGCTCGCTCCAATGCTTCTAGAGAACGTTCTTCCAATTTCAATTGCATTTGTTTTTTCCCATTGATGCTTAAAGCGAAGGATACTTCGTTTTGATTTTGACGCCACGCAGGTGTTTTAATATTTTGCATTCCCATTTTCGTATTGTCGTTATCTCTATTGGTTTGGGCCATTGTTATCCCAATAGAAAAGAGGACTGTCATTAGGGTAATAGTTTTTATCCGTTTCATGTTATTCATTTTAATTTTATTTCAGCTTATGTTA
>JBCBCH010000105.1:0-7787 GCA_038530835.1 Bacteroidota bacterium
ATTGAGGCTGCCGGATGGAAATCCCCAAATACCTTCGGAATCAACTTTGGGTCTTCTCGGGGAGCAACGGCCTTATTTGAGAATTTTCATGAATCGTTTTTGAAGGATGATTCGGTTGCAACACGGACATCTCCTACCACCACTTTGGGGAACATATCATCTTGGTTGGCACACGATTTGAATGCTAAAGGCCCAACGATTTCACATTCCATAACCTGCTCCACAGCCTTGCATGCCGTTTTGAATGGTGTGGCTTGGATTCAATCCGGCTTGACGGATAAGTTTTTGGTTGGAGGAAGTGAAGCTCCTTTGACGCCCTTTACGATTCGGCAAATACAGGCCTTGAAAATCTATTCACGGTCCGAAGATGAATATCCCTCTCGCGCTTTGGATTTTAGCAAAACCAAAAATTCCATGATTCTAGGGGAGGGTGCCGCGGCGCTCTGTTTGGAAAAAGGAGACCGAAAGAATTCTGTAGCGAAAATCAGTGGAATAGGATATGCTACCGAACCACTAACCCACAATGTTTCCATCTCAACGGATGCAGCTTGTTTTCAAGCTTCCATGGCGATGGCCTTAGGCGATATATCGCCTTCCAAAGTTGATGCTATTGTGCTGCACGCACCTGGCACGGTTAAAGGGGATAAGGCAGAATTTGAAGCGATTAAAAAGGAATTTTGTAACAAAATTCCTTTTTTGACTACCAATAAGTGGAAAGTAGGTCACACCTTCGGAACTTCAGGCGCCTTAAGTTTGGAGATGGCCATCTTAATGATGCGCCACCAAGAATACTTCAAAGTACCCTTTACGGAGAATCATTTGCCAGCATCCTCAATACAAAACGTATTGGTAAATGCCGTAGGATTTGGGGGAAATGCAGTTTCTATCCTTCTTTCAATTTAACATCAGGTGGTTTGGGGTTTTCCCTTAACTTACCATTCGTATCATCAACTAAATCTGTATTATTATGGAAGACTGGTTTACAGCGCTTACCCTTTTTGAAAAAATCTATTGGATTGTTGCTCTAGTAGGTTCGGTCGTTCTGACGATTCTTATGATTCTCACCTTCATGGGCGGTGATGTAGAGGATGTAAGTGGGGATGTTGATGTGGATGTAGATGGCGATTCGGGTATAGGATTTCAGTTTCTTTCTTTTAAGAATTTGATGGGATTCTTTACCATTTTTGGCTGGTCGGGAATTGCCTGTATGGACAATGGGCTATCTACGGGTCCCACCTTGGTCATATCCCTGTTTTGTGGCTTGTTGATGATGTTTGCCATGGCTTCCCTGTTTTATTATTTGAGCAAACTCCAAAGTAGTGGAACCTTGAAACTTAAAAATGCCATGGGCCAAATCGGTGAGGTCTACTTGACCATTGGTGCAAACCGCTCTAGTATTGGAAAAGTTAGTGTAAACGTGCAAGGAACGCTTCGCGAGTTGGAAGCCCTTACCGATGAAGAAATGGACTTGATACAAGGTAATGTCGTCAAAGTAAAAGATGTGACCGATAATGGAATTCTAATTGTTAACCTTTTAAATAAATAACCATATGCTAATACCCTTACAGTTTGGCGGTGGAGCGTCCCTTCTCGCCATTGGCTTTGCCATCCTCTTTTTCTTTATCATTATTATATCGTTCATTCGACGCTATAAAAGATGTCCTTCAGACCGAATCTTGGTAGTGTACGGAAAGGTAGGTTCTGGAAACTCGGCCAAATGTATTCATGGTGGGGCCGCCTTTATCTGGCCCGTTATTCAAGATTATGAGTTCTTGGACCTAACCCCTATTTCCATTGAGGTGGATTTGACCAATGCTTTGAGTAGACAGAATATTCGGGTGAATGTTCCTTCTCGATTTACCATTGGTATTTCTACCGAGCCCGGAGTGATGCAGAATGCCGCGGAAAGACTGTTGGGATTGGGAATGACAGAAGTTCAAGAGCTCGCCAAAGAAATTATTTTCGGACAGCTACGTTTGGTGGTCGCTTCGATGGACATCGAGGAAATCAACTCAGACCGTGATAAGTTTTTAACCAATATTTCGCAAAGTGTGGAATCGGAGTTGAAAAAAGTAGGTCTAAAACTTATCAACGTAAACATCACTGATATCGTGGATGAATCAGGATATATTGAAGCCTTGGGTAAAGAAGCCGCGGCCCATGCGATTAATGCAGCGCGTAAATCTGTTGCGGAAAAGAACCGGGATGGTTCCATTGGTGAGGCCAATGCTTTACAAGATGAACGTACCCAAGTTGCGGCCGCCAATGCGAAAGCAGTAGAAGGTGAAAACGTAGCGAAAATCAACGTTGCAAATTCCGATTCTTTGCGAAGACAACGAGAAGCGGAGGCTGAAAGAACCGCTGCTGCATCCGAAAAAGTACAGGCAGCAAAAGCTTTGGAAGAGTCCTATGCCGCGGAAAAAGATGCTGAGATAGCTAGGGCAGAGCGCGAAAGAAGCTCCCAAATGGCCGATGTTGTGGTTCCTGCTGAAATCGATAAGCAAAAGGTAGAGATTGAAGCCGAAGCCGAGGCGGAAATGATTCGTAGAAAAGCCAAAGGTGAAGCTGATGCCATCCTCTTTAAAGCAGAAGCCGAAGCAAAAGGTATTTTTGAAGTACTGACCAAACAGGCGGAAGGTTTGGACCAAATCGTAAAGGCTGCTGGCAATGACCCAAAAGATGCGGTACTTTTATTGATTGCGGATAAACTACCCGAGTTGGTCGAAAAACAGGCCGAAGCCATTAAAAACATCAAAATTGATAAGGTGACGGTTTGGGATTCTGGTGGAAAAACGGAAGACGGAAAAAATAGCACCGCCAACTTTATTTCCGGCATGTACAAGTCTGTGCCACCCCTTCAGGAAATGTTCAACATGGCAGGGATGCAGCTTCCAGAGTACCTAAAAGGAAAAGACCTAGAGGTTCCAAAAGATGCAACGGAAAAGAAGAAGCCCGATTCAGCGGAATAAGTAAAAGACCCATACCCAAAAACCCCTAGAGAACCTAGGGGTTTTTGTATTCCTAGGCTTTAAAGAGGGTATATTCCCAAGAACGCCTATTTTTGTTTCATTATCCATAGCTCACTACATGAACCATACAATCCGACATAACTGGACCAAGGAAGAAATCGTTGCCATCTATAACAAGCCACTCATGGAGTTATTGTACGAAGCTGCCACGGTTCACAGAATCCATCATGACCCTAACACGGTGCAGGTTTCCACTTTGTTGTCCATTAAAACAGGGGGGTGTCCCGAAGATTGCGGCTATTGTCCACAAGCCGCACGTTACCATACCGATATCGAAGGCAATGATTTAATGTCGGTTCGACATGTCAAGGCGCAAGCCCTTCGTGCTAAGGCTTCTGGGAGTTCGAGAGTATGTATGGGTGCTGCATGGCGAAATGTAAAGGATGGCCCTGAGTTCGACCAAGTTTTGGAAATGGTGCGTACCATCAACAAATTGGATATGGAGGTCTGCTGTACCTTGGGAATGGTTACGGAAAATCAGGCGCAAAGGCTAGCTGAAGCGGGACTATATGCTTATAACCACAACTTGGACACTTCTGAAGAGTACTATAAAGAAGTAATTTCCACACGAGGTTATGAAGACCGTTTGGAAACCATCGACAACGTTCGCAAAACCAATGTTACGGTATGTAGCGGAGGAATTATTGGGATGGGGGAATCCAAGGAGGACCGGGCTGGAATGTTGGTTGCGCTTTCTACTCTAGACCCGCAACCTGAATCGGTTCCCATCAATGCTTTGGTAGCCGTCGAGGGGACGCCTATGGAAGATGAGAAACCTGTGGAAATTTGGGAAATGATTCGTATGGTAGCCACCACCCGAATTGTAATGCCTAAAACCCAAGTGCGCCTTTCCGCAGGACGAACGGATATGTCAAGAGAAGGGCAAGCGATGTGCTTTTTTGCTGGGGCCAATTCTATTTTTGCAGGAGATAAATTGCTTACAACGCCCAATCCGGATGTGAATGAGGACATGGAAATGTTCCGTCAACTGGGACTGAATCCGCAGAAACCTTTTGTGAAAGCACCACAACCCGAAACGGTGGAAGCAGCGAATTCGAAATACCATGCCAAAGGCGAAAAACCCAAATGGTCAAGACCAGGCCATAAAATCGAACGCAATGAATTGGCTAAGGAGTTGTCCAAACTGGCTCCGAAGGAATAATATTCCAGAATCGATTTAAAAAGCTTTTAGTAATTTTATAGTTTCAAAATCCTTGAAATTTTGAAACTTAACCTGAAAAAAATCCCCAGGGAAAAAACGATTACCAAGAAGGTTTTCCTTGAGAAATACTTCAAACCTCAAAAACCAGTTGTTATCGAAAGGTTTATTGAGGATTGGCCAGCGTATTCCAAATGGAATTTGGAGTACTTCAAGACTGTAGCCGGGGATAAGGAAGTTCCTTTGTACGATGATCGTCCTGTTAAGCATGATGAAGGCTTTAACGAGCCTCATGCAAAGATGAAAATGAGGGACTATATTGATTTGCTTAAAAGCAAGCCAACGAAGTACCGCATCTTTTTATGGAACCTGTTGAAAGAGGTTCCAAAACTCCAGAAAGATTTTAAGTATCCTGATTTTGGCTTGCGTTTGATGAAGGGGTTACCCATGCTGTTCTTTGGCGGAAGTAATTCCCACACCTTTATGCACTACGATATTGACTTGGCTAATATTTTCCACTTTCATTTTGAAGGGCAAAAACAATGTATTTTATTTCCGCAATCGGAAACCCCATATTTGTACAAAGTACCCCACTCTTTGATTACCCGCGAGGATATTGATTTTTCGAATCCGAACTTGGAGCAGTGGCCGGCCCTGAAAAATGCGGAAGGTTTTATTGCAGAATTGGAACACGGCAATGTGCTTTACATTCCTGAAGGGTACTGGCACCATATGAAGTATATCACTCCAGGCTTCTCCATGAGCTTACGTGCCATTGCAAGAAGACCAAAAAACTTTGGAAGGGCGATATACAACATTGTGTTTATGCGTTATTTCGATAATATCATGCGCCGTTGGAAAGGCCAAAAGTGGATTGATTGGAAGAACAGGGAAGCTATCAAGCGAACACATCAGTTTTCGCCTTAGCAGCAGACTAAATCAATTCGTTTACTTTCTCAAAGACCAGATGTGACTCCCAGCCCCGGTAAAGGAGGTAGTCTGCGAGCTTTTTTCGCTTCTTTTGGGGATGGATAGGTGGAAGCTGGGCCACCCGTTTTTGTGCTAGGGTATCAAGGGCCGCAGTGTAGTCCGAAGCATCGATTTGCTTTAGCGCTGCTTTGATGTTGAACTCTGAAATGTCACGCGCCTTCAATTCCCGAACCAAGCGCACCCTCCCCCATTTCTTTTGGTTGAATTTGCCTCGTACAAAGTTTTCCGCAAAGCGTGTTTCGTTTAGAAAGTTGTCTTCAATCAACTGGGCAATGATCGTGTCCATGGCAAGAGGAATCATACCCATTTCTTGCAGTTTGCTCTTTACCTCTTTGTGACAGCGCTCCTGGTAGGCACAATACCTTTGCAATTTTTGGGTAGCTTCCGCTACGGTAAAATGTTGTCGGACCTTCATGTGAGTAAATGTACAAAAACAAAAAAGCGACCCCTTTTGAGGGTCGCTTTTGTCAATATATGGTTTTTCCATCTTTGTTTTTAAACCGGTATTCGAGATAGGTGTAGGCATCTCGCGGTTGAATTTTTATCCATTTGCGGTAGTCGAGCCACCACTTAAAACGTGGTGAGGGCCTACCCTTGGTCAAATAGGCTGCAATGAACGGATGCAAATTGAGTACGATACCATTATCGCCTCGTTTGTTCTTAATGATTCTTTCCAAATCCGCTTGGATTTTATCAATAATCACAATAGGTGCTTCCACTTCGTTACTGCCACCATTCGGGTTTTCCTCGCTCGTTTTGATTTTCATTTCGGGGCGTACACGTTGTCTGGTAATCTGTACCAGACCGAATTTGCTTGGGGGCAAAATCTTGTGTTTGGCCCTGTCGTCTTTCATTTCTTCCCGAAGATGGTCGAACAATCTTTTTCGATGTTCGCCACGGGTCATATCAATAAAGTCGACGACGATGATTCCACCCATATCACGAAGGCGCAATTGTCTTGCAATTTCTGAGGCTGCAAGCAAATTGACTTCCAAGGCGGTATCTTCTTGATTTTTGGCTTTATTGGAACGGTTACCGCTGTTCACATCTATGACATGAAGGGCTTCGGTATGTTCTATTACCAAATAAGCCCCTTTGCTCATGGAGGCGGTGCGTCCAAATGAGGTTTTGATTTGACGTTCTATGCCAAATTTTTCAAAAATGGGCGCGGACCCGTTGTATTGCTTTACAATAGAAGCTTTTTCGGGCGCGATTTCAAGAAGGTAGTCCTTTATCTGATCGTGAAGGGTTCCATCATCTACATGAATACCGGTAAATGAATCGTTGAATACATCCCTTAAAATAGATGAGGCCCTGTTGAGCTCTATCAATACTTTGGATGGATGTGGTGCATGTTGTAATTTTTTGCACAACGCCGACCATTTGGTCAGCAAATTCTGGAGATCTTTGTCCAGTTCAGCAACTTTTTTGCCTTCTGCAACGGTACGAATGATAACACCAAAACCTTTGGGTTTGATGCTTTTGACCAACCGGATGAGGCGGTCTTTTTCTTCTTTAGTACCGATTTTTTGTGATACGGATACACGTTCGGAAAAGGGAACCATAACCAAATAGCGGCCAGCAATGGAAAGCTCGGAGCTAATACGCGGACCTTTTGTGGAGATGGGTTCTTTTACGATTTGTACCAAAAGTGACTGATTGGCTTTGATTACATCGTTGATGCTGCCATTCTTGTCAATATCTTTTTCAAATGGAAAATTCTTCAAGGTGTAGTCTTTCAACTTTCCTGTTCTCACCTTTTTGATGAATTTCAACATGGACGATAACTGTGGACCAAGGTCATGATAATGCAGAAAAGCATCTTTTTCATATCCTACGTTGACAAAGGCTGCGTTTAGCCCTGTAACGGGTTTTCTGATTTTGGCCAAAAAGATATCTCCTACCGAAAAGTTGTTGTCATCTTCATCTTTGTGAAGTTCAATGAGTTTTCCATCTTTTAGTAAGGCAAAATCGACTGCTTCAGTGTTAGATCTTACAATTAATTCTCTATTCACCTGAATCGATTTTGTGGTATGGGACTGTTGCCCATACTAGATTAAACATTATAGGGTATCGGCAATTGCCGATGAATTATAAATTTTTGGAATTTCTAGGATGTCAAAGAACGTATGGATGTAAAAGGAAAAAGTAGTTAGAACAACTACTTTTTCTTGTGTCGGTTGGCACGTCTGCGCTTTTTGCGCTTGTGCGTCGCCACCTTGTGTCTTTTTCTTTTTTTACCACTCGGCATAGAGCTCTTGCTTTTGAGTTGTTAGTATTACTTTACTTGAACGTTGCTTTTGACTCCCTCTACAAACACTTTGGCAGGTTTGAATGCAGGAATATTGTGCGCGGGAATTTTGATCGTAGTGTTCTTCGAAATGTTTCGACCTGTTTTTTCAGCTCTTGTTTTGATAATAAAGCTCCCAAAACCTCTTAGGTATACATTATCACCATTCTCTAAAGACGATTTGACCTCCTCCATAAAAGATTCAACAGTCGCTTGGACGTCTCCTTTTTCCATCCCCAATTTTTCTGAGATTTTAGTTACAATATCCGCTTTCGTCATTTCGTATTTATTTTCTGATTTTTTAGGCTTGCAAATATAA
>JBCBCH010000106.1:0-7754 GCA_038530835.1 Bacteroidota bacterium
GTCAAAAGGAAAGCACCAATACAAGGTATATAAGGAAGAGCGGGAGGGGGAGACCTTCACACAAATGAAACAACTTGACGCCACGGAGCGCGTGCAAGAACTTGCCGAGATGTTGGGTGGCAAAACACTTTCTGATTCGGCCATGGCACATGCCAAATCGCTTTTGGGGCAATCGTGAGAACTGCTTTAAGCGTTCTAAAATCAGAAAGAATGGATATCTTTGGCGCCTAAATCAATAGTTTGCATTATGGGGTACAATCTGCTCAAAGGAAAAAAAGGCATCATCTTCGGTGCACTCGATGAAAATTCAATCGCTTGGAAGACGGCGGAAAGAGTTCATGAAGAAGGTGGGGAATTTGTGTTGACCAATGCACCTATCGCCATGCGAATGGGACAAATCAAAACATTGGCTGAGAAGACGAATTCTGAAATCATTCCTGCAGATGCTACCAATGAGGAAGATTTGCAAAATCTTGTGGAGAAATCCATGGAGATTTTGGGTGGAAAACTGGATTTTGTATTGCATTCGATTGGGATGTCGGTCAACGTAAGAAAAGGACGTGCCTACACCGATGAGAAATATGATTTCACGACCAAAGGATGGGATGTCTCCGCGCTTTCATTTCATAAGGTCATGCAAACCCTTTATAAAGCCAATGCCATGAATGAGTGGGGGAGTATTGTAGCCTTGACCTATATGGCCGCGCAACGTACCTTCCCTGATTACAACGATATGGCGGACAACAAGGCTTATTTGGAATCTGTTGCCCGAAGTTTCGGCTATTTCTTCGGAAAAGAACAGAAAGTTCGTGTGAATACCATTTCCCAGTCACCAACTCCGACTACGGCTGGACAAGGTGTAAAAGGATTTGATGGGTTCATCACTTATGCAGAAAAAATGTCTCCTCTCGGAAATGCTACGGCAGCGGATTGCGCAGATTATACGGTTTCATTGTTCTCTGATTTGACGCGAAAAGTGACCATGCAAAACCTTTTTCACGACGGTGGTTTCTCCAATACGGGCGTAAGTCAAGAAGTTGTTGACCGCTTTTCTGAATAACCATCATCCGTTCAAGAGGATTGACCTCTAACTAAAAACCATGGAATACAAGCTGTCTTTCATCATTCCGGTCTACAATAGACCAGACGAAAGGACAGTATGGTGAAGCAGACGGTTGAAGATTCCTTTGAAGTGGTCATCGTTGAAGATGGTTCCACATTGGATGCTTCAGCGGTGGTTGAAGCTTACAAAGAGCGTCTCGACATTTCCTATTTTCAAAAACCAAACAGCGGCCCAGGCGATTCCCGGAACTTTGGCATGAAGCACGCTAAGGGGAATTATTTTATCATCTTGGATTCAGATTGTATTCTCCCACCGCAATATTTGGAAGCGGTAAAACATGAACTGGATAATGATTTCGTGCATTGCTTTGGTGGTCCGGATAATGCCCATGAGTCATTTTCGAAAGTACAGAAGGCCATCAATTACGCGATGACCTCTTTTTTCACCACGGGTGGTATACGCGGCGGAAAAAAAGCGGTGGACCGTTTTCAACCCAGAAGTTTCAATATGGGGATTTCGAAAACCGCTTTTGGAAAAGCAGGTGGTTTTGGCCAAATTCATCCTGGAGAAGACCCAGACCTAACGTTTCGTATTTGGGAGGCAGGTTTTACCACTCGGTTGTTTCCCGAGGCCTTCGTATACCACAAGCGGAGAATTGACTGGAACAAATTTTGGATTCAAGTCAACAAGTTTGGGATGGTGCGTCCTATTTTGAACAAATGGCATCCAAAAACCAAGAGGCTTACCTATTGGTTCCCCACCTTGTTTATGTTGGGGTTGCTGGTGTCGGTAGTCTTGGCTGTCATTGGATATCACTGGCCATTGTTAGGTTATGGCCTTTATTTTTCGCTTCTATTCTTCCATTCTTTACTTCGAAATCAGGATATCTCTGTCGCGATAATGTCCCTTTGGGCGGTGCTGGTGCAGTTCGCTGGCTATGGCTATGGTTTTCTTAAATCCACAATCTTGGTTAATTTTAGTACGAAAGAACCTCAAGCAATTTTCCCAAAATTGTTTTTTAAACAACCCTAATTGGATTACAAAGGACTTTTTGAAGGACAGAACGGAAGAAAAATCAAAGTGTTTTCTCTTTTTTTATTTCTCGCCTTCGTTTCATGGTTCTTGAGCAACTTATCCGAACCGTACGAAACACGAACGGATGTTTCTTTGGAATATAAAAGCGTTCCTGACAGTTTGTTGTTGGGAAATGATGCTGTTCAAAACATGGAAACCAAAATTCGTGCAAGCGGTTTTCGTTTGCTGTATTTCAAATTGTTCAAGAAAAACATTGTTTTGGATGTTTCTGAAGTGGGCTACCAAAACCCAAACTTCTATTTGACCAAGTCTTCGGTGCTCAAACAAATGGAACGACAGTTTTCGCAACAAGTTTCTGTTTTGGATTTGGACCGGGAACGTTTGAAGGTGGACCTTTATCAAGTAGAACGAAAGAAGCTTGCCGTGCGCCCCCAGTTGAACCTTCAGTTGGAACCCAACTTTTTGTTGGAAGGTCAGTTGAAGATTTCGCCTGATTCTGTTATTGTGAAAGGACCCTATGCTGAAATCACCCGTTTGAAAGAGTTGTTGACCACTGAAGTGACTTTGACCGAAGTGTCATCAGACTTTGAATTGGAAGCTGCTTTAATATTCCCCAAGGGATTATCCAACAGTATTTTTTCGCATAGCCGTGTGGAAATTGAAGGAAGGGTGGTCAAATTTTCGGAAAAGGTGTTTGAAGTGCCTATCCGTGGCATAAACTTTCCCGAAGAATATACGGTGAAACTGATTCCTGAAAAGGTAGGGGTGGTCTGTAAAGCCAGCTTGGAACATCTAAGGGAAATCTCCGCTGGTGATTTTAGTATAACGGTGGATTATCAGCAACTTGGGGGAGCAAACAACAACACCCTTTTGTTGCAAATCGCGAAACAACCTGAAGGGGTTTATGGTATCCGTCTTCAAGAAAGAACTGCAAATTTTGTGATGGAACGGAAATGATGCGGATAGGACTTACTGGAGGTATTGGTAGTGGGAAAAGTACGGTGGCGAACATGTTTCGAGAATTGTCCGTGCCCGTTTATGATTCTGACCTACGGGCCAAGGTTTTGATGAACGAATCCGAGCCTTTGCAAAAAGCGATAACTGAACTTTTTGGAGAATTGGCCTATGTGAATAATAAGCTGAATCGGCCATGGATTGCCCAACAGGTTTTCGGGAATGCAGCGCTTTTGGAGCAATTGAACGGGTTGGTTCACCCAGCAGTTCGCGAAGATTTTATTTCATGGTCCGAAGCCCAGAAAGCATCCTATATCATTCAAGAAACGGCTTTGATTTTCGAAAACGGAATGGAATCCTATTATGACAGGATTATTCTGGTGACGGCTGATAAAACAGTTCGAGAAGATAGGGTAATGCTTCGTGACAGTGTTTCACGAGAAAAAGTACAGCAACGTATGGCCCATCAGTTGGATGACGAAAAAAAGCGCGAAAAATCGCATTTTGTTGTAGAGAATAGCACCTTAGAAGATACCCTAAAACAAGTTCGCAAAATCCATGAAGCACTACTATTGTTGAGCGATTCGGGCCAATTTTAACACATTTGTTAAGGTTAGGTTAAACGATCAAGGGACTAAATGTTAAATATCTAATTTTACCGTGATGAACAAGAAGCTATTTGTTCTTCTCGTCATTTTAATGAGCCTATCACTTACCGGAATCATTTTTGTGCAGGTATATTGGATTAGGACTTCAGTAAACGACAAGGAAGAACAATTTTCAAGGACCGTTACCGATATTCTTGATAGGGTGGCGAACCGAGTGGAGAAGAGGGAGATGAAGGAATATTCGGACCGATTGGCTTCCTTGGTAGATAGTGTAGGACAACCTAAAACCACCCAGTTCAGGAATTTTTTATTTGTTGACCGGGATTTGAATTCGGATGAGATTCTCTTTTATTCCCATGGGATTTTAGAAGAAGACTACAATATCACATCAACGTTCTTTGACACAAATGGTGAGGATACCACTGCGACGATTAAAAACATCACCAGTAAACGTACCAAGGCCGTCTTTAAAGAAGAGTTTGGTTTGGATGGGAAAAGTTACAGCTTGACCCCTATACAAAAAGCCGAAAAAATTGGAGGCCTTTCTAGTATTGACAAAGCGGTATGGGAAGACGTTTTTATGGAATATGCCAAAAGTAGGCCCATACACAAGCGGGTATCAAAAAAAGAAATCGAGTTGTTGTTGACACAAGAACTTCGGAATCGAGACATTGATATTGATTTTGAATACGGAGTATACAGTCAAGGTTATCCGACAAAGGTACAATCGAAAAAGTTCAAGTTTTCGGAATCCAAAATGTACAGGGCACCCATCTTTAAAGATAGCGAAGGACAAACGACCTTCTCTTTGCTTTTGACATTTCCAAAAATGAAGCGTTTTCTTTTTCAAAGTATAATGGGCATGGCCCTGTTGTCCTTGATATTTACCTTGGTTATTGTAGTAGCGTATAGTGGAGCGATCTATCAGCTTATCAAGCAAAAACAGATTTCGGAAATCAAAACCGATTTCATCAACAACATGACGCATGAGTTCAAAACCCCCATCGCTACTATCAATCTAGCGGTAGAGGCCATTCGCAATCCGAGTGCGATTTCCGATTCAGAGAAGGTTTTACGGTATTTGGGCATGATACGTGATGAGAATAAACGGATGCACGCGCAGGTGGAAAATGTTTTACGTATTTCCAAGTTGGAAAAAAACCAATTGGATATCAGTAAGGATAGGGTAGATGCCCACGATATCGTCAATGATGCGATTGCGCATGTGGAGTTGATTGTAGCGGACCGAGGCGGATACATCAAACCACATTTGGAGGCGACGCGTTCAGAAGTGTTGGCCAATGATATGCATTTTACGAATGTCATCGTGAATATTTTGGACAATGCAGTGAAGTACTCGCCCGAATCACCAAAAATAGATGTGTACACTGAAGTGGTGAAAAACCACATCATCATACAAATAAAGGACCAAGGTGCCGGTATGAGCAAAGCGGTTCTTAAAAAGGTATTTGAAAAATTTTACCGGGAACATACCGGAGATATACATAATGTAAAAGGTCACGGATTGGGATTGGCCTATGTGAAACGAATTATTGAAGACCATCAAGGGGAAGTTTATGCGGAAAGCGAAAAAGGAAAAGGAAGTACTTTCTATGTCAAGCTCCCTCTAATTTAACAAACTATGGAAACAGAGAAGAAAAAAATATTATTGGTTGAAGACGACCCCAACTTTGGAATTGTTTTAAAGGATTATTTATCCATGAACGATTTCGATGTTGTTTTGGCCAAAAACGGAATGGAGGGTTTCGAAAAGTTTAAAAAAGACAATTATGACGTTTGTATTTTGGATGTCATGATGCCCTACAAAGATGGCTTCACCTTGGCTCGCGAGATTCGTGAGAAAAACGAAAACGTACCGATTGTCTTCTTGACCGCAAAAACCATGAAGGAAGATGTCCTTAAAGGATACAAAGCGGGAGCCGATGATTATTTGAACAAGCCATTTGATTCCGAGGTATTGTTGATGAAATTAAAAGCTATTCTGCAACGCAAGGCTTCCAGCACCTTGGCAGATAGCAAGCAGTTTGAGTTCCAAATTGGAAACTTCCACTTGAACTCAAAACTCAGATTCTTAAAATACATGGAAGAAGAGCCTATTAAACTCTCTCCAAAAGAAAACGAATTATTACGCCTTCTGGCTTTGCACGAAAACGATTTGATGCCAAGGGAATTGGCGTTGACCAAAATCTGGCGAGATGACAACTACTTTACTTCAAGAAGTATGGATGTATACATCGCCAAATTGCGCAAATATTTGAAAAGGGATGATGTCGTGGAAATCTTGAACATTCATGGAGAAGGTTTCCGATTGGTCGTTAAAGCAGAAAATCAATAACGAATCATAACTGTTAGAGCCTCTAACCACCCAACTGGGTGGTTTTTTATGCCAGCCAAAATACGCAAGATGCGGTAGCCATACCGACGAAAGCCAGAATTGTGGTCATCATGGTCCAGGACCGAAAGGTCTGTTTTTCAGTAATCCCCAAATACTGGCCTACCAACCAGAAACCACTGTCGTTCACATGTGAAAAAATACTGGCTCCTGAAGCAATGGCAATTACCATGGCTGCAAGTTTTATTGGACTCAAGGCAACATTGGTAATTAATGGTGCCACTAGTCCCGCTGCGGTAATCATGGCTACTGTGGATGAACCCTGAATAATCCTTACGATAGCAGCACTCACGAACGCAAAAAGCAAAAAAGGCATCCCCGCATTGCTCAAGGTGCTTGCCAATAGCTCTCCCGCACCGGTGTTCGTAAGTACTTGTTTGAAAACCCCGCCGGCGCCCGTAAGTAGAATAATGGTTCCCGCAGGCATTAATGATTTTGTTGAAATTGCCGCTAGTTGCTTCGTGGTAAAATTACGTCGAATTCCAAGAAAATACCAGGCAATAAGGTTCGCCAAAATCAGCGCGGAAAAAGGATGTCCTACTAAGGCAATGGTATGGGCTAATCCTTTGGGGAGTTCCCCGAAAGCCCCTGTGGAAGAAACAGTATTTAAAAGAATCAACAATATAGGTAAAGCAATGATGCCAAGGGTCAATCCTATGGGGGGGAAGGTTTGTAGTTCATTTTTTGACTCATCCAGCTCGGGAGCTACTACATGTATTTTTTTTGCGATGTATTTCGCGAAAATCAAACCAGAGAGAATTGCGGTTGGAATTCCTGCCACAAACCCAACTAGAATTACCCAACCCAATTCTGCTCCGATAATATCCGCAACTGCTATAGGTCCTGGAGTAGGAGGGATAAACGCATGGGTAATGGCCAAACCCGCCAATAGAGGAATTGCATAGAGCAACAAAGATTTTCCGGTTTTGCGTTGCAGGGCATATACCATGGGAACCAATATGATGAAAGCTACATCAAAGAACACCGGAATGGCAATTAAAAATCCTGAAATAACCATGGCCATGGGAGCTCTTTCCAAACCAAATTTGGAAATCATAAACTGCGCTACGGCTTGGGCCCCACCGGATTCTTCCAAAATAGCGCCAAACATGGCTCCTAGGCCTACCACCGTCGCCACAAAACCCAAGGTGTTGCCCATTCCCGTTTGTACGGTATCAATAATTTCTTTGGGATTCAATCCAGCAATAATTCCAACCAAAATACTGGCAATCAAAAGCGCGATAAAGGCGTTGATTTTGAGTTTTAGGATTAGAAAGAGCAATACGGCAATACCGATGCTCACGGCTAGAATCAAAGTGGTGGCCATAAAAGGATTGGGTTAGGTTTCATTTTGGTATCGCCAAATATAAAGGAATTTCGATAGTCCTTTTTTTCAAAAGTCAATTGACATAAACGTCCTTTAGCTAAGTTTTTGAATGATATGCTCAACAATCTCATCGGGTGATTTTGAGATGTCCGCATAAATGGCATCCTTTGGTATTTCCAGTGTATCAAATTGGGAGCGTAACAACGCAAGGGGCATAAAATGGTCTTTTCGGGCTTCCATCCGTGATGAAATGAGTTCAAAACTGCCTTCCATGAAAATGAAAACAAGGGATGGGTCCAATTCAGCACTTAAGCAGGTCTATCGAGAGATGCTCAATGTTGAATTGGACCCATC
>JBCBCH010000107.1:0-7749 GCA_038530835.1 Bacteroidota bacterium
TGGGGGTTTTTCAAATTACTGGACAGAATTCCGGTGAGGATTACAGTTGGGGTGGTGCATATAATACGGCATCCAAAAACAAAACTGCGTCCATCACCATGCGACTTGAATATAACATTAAGTAGCTTTTTTCTTAACATTTTTCATCATTTCTTTGTCAGCCAAAACCGACCTATTATGATCAAAGGTTTCATTTTTGATTTGGATGGGGTCATAACCGATACAGCGGAACAACATTATGTTGCCTGGAAAAAACTTTCCGACCAAATGGGTTGGCAGTTTGACCGGGAGCTTAATGACCAACTCCGTGGAATTTCCAGATTGGATTCCATCAAGGTAATACTGGACCACAACCAAATTGAAATCTCCGAGGAAGAATTGAACCAGCTTGCCACGGAGAAAAACAACAAGTACGTCAAAAGCTTGGATGAAATCACACCCACTGATTTTCTTCCAGGAGCCGAAGAGCTG
The DNA here is from genome assembly GCA_038530835.1 of Bacteroidota bacterium. Lineage (GTDB taxonomy): Bacteria > Bacteroidota > Bacteroidia > Flavobacteriales > Flavobacteriaceae > Flagellimonas. The sequence continues at coordinate 472 of JBCBCH010000107.1, forward strand.
CTTACCCATTTACGCCAAGAGGGTTTTCATGTTGCGTTAGGTAGCGCTAGCAAGAATGCCAAAAAAGTATTGGAACAACTGAATGCCGTACGCTATTTTGACGTTATTGGGGATGGGAACAGTGTCTCCAAAAGCAAACCAGACCCCGCCATTTTTCTTTACGGTGCTGAAAAATTAGGGTTACAACCTGAGGAGTGTATCGTTTTTGAAGATGCTGAAAAGGGAATTGATGCAGCTAAAGCGGGTGGATTTCATAGTGTAGGTATTGGACCCGAAGACCGGGTAGGCCGCTCTGATTTACGTTTTGATGAAATGGCCGAAGCCACATTATTTGAAATAAAATCTTATTTTAAAGACCTGTTTTAAAAAGGTCTTTACAAATGAAGAAAATACTTTATAGCGTTCTGTTCTGTGCAGCCGTGCTCAACCTCCAAGCCCAAGAGGAGGGCTGGAACATATCTTCTGGAAAAGTTGACAAATACACCGGAATCGTTGCGGCCAATGGAAGAATCGGTATTCTCCCTGAAGACAAACCGTTTCAAACCAAATCCATTATTCTCAACAACGTTTATGACAAGGAATCCCCTTTAGGTGTCAGTAGAATTCTTCTGGGAATGAACTTTGCCAAATTGGCGCTCGAAATCGACGGGGAACTGATTGATGAAAACAATGTATCGGATTGGAAACAGACCTTAAATATGAAAACGGCTGGCTTTACTACCAGCTTTACTTTCAAGGACAAAGCCAAGGTTTCCTACACCATTTATGCGTTACGGAACATTCAATACTCAGGATACATTGACGTCAGTGTTGAACCACTGAAAAATATTTCAATCAAAGCGACGGGGATTATAGAAACTCCAGACGAATACCATAGTCCAAATAGTACTTTTAGAGTATTACAAGACTTGGAAACCACCATGCCCATTTTGCAAACCGTGGCCGAGAGCCGTTTAGGGCGCCATATGGTTGGTACTTCCGCGACATTTATCTGGCACGCCATTAATTCCACTCGTGAGCACCAAAGACCGGAGTTAATCCATGAATTGGAGTCGGCATATGACAACAGATTGTCTTTTGAGCAAGAGCTGAAAAAAGGCGAAACTTTTGAGTTTGCCTGGACTGGAGCCGTCTGTAGCACCCAAGACTTTGAAGACCCGCAAACGGAATCAGAACGCTTTGTGATTTTTAATTTACTAACGCCTAGGGAAGACCTGCTAAACCAACATAAGTCCCTTTGGGAAGACCTTTGGAAAGGGGATATCGTTATTGAAGGAAATCTCCAAGACCAACTCGATGTGCGCTTGGCCCTATATCATCTATACGCTTTCTCCCGAGGAGACTCTGATTTGAGCATTGCCCCAATGGGATTGTCTTCCCAAAACTACAACGGTCATATTTTTTGGGACACTGAACTGTGGATGTTCCCTCCTTTGTTGATGCTGAATCAAGATATTGCCCGTTCACTAGTGAATTACCGTTCAGACCGTTTGGGGAAAGCCAAAGAAAAAGCCATCAATTTTGGGTATAAAGGGGCCATGTTCCCTTGGGAAAGTGATGATACAGGGGAAGAAGCCACTCCCGCATGGGCCCTGACCGGGACCTTTGAGCATCACATCACCGCAGATGTGGCCATTGCTTTTTGGAATTACTATCGCGTTACCCAAAATATGAGCTGGTTGCAGGAAAGAGGCTATCCCATGATGAAGGAAGTAGCCGATTACTGGGTGAGTCGTTCCACCAAAAATGAGGATGGCAGTTATAGCATTAAAAATGTGGTTGGCGCGAACGAATTTGCTCCCAATGTGGATGATAATGCCTTTACCAATGGTTCTGCCATAACTGCATTACAATATGCCACCGAAGCGGCCAAGACTGTAGGGGACACCCCCGACCCAAACTGGGACGAAGTGGCGGCTAAAATCCGGATTTTGAAGTTTTCTGATGGTACTACAAAAGAACATGCCACGTACGACGGAGAACGCATCAAACAAGCCGATGTAAACTTGTTGACGTATCCTTTGGATGTGGTCAATGATGAAGCTACGGTCCTGAAAGACTTGAAATATTACGAGCCAAAGTTGGCTGAGGAAGGACCCGCCATGGGACAATCCGTGTTTGCGGTGATTTATGCCCGTTTGGGGGATGCCAAAGAAGCCTATCGTTTGTTCCGAAGAAGTTACGAGCCAAACAAACGACCGCCGTTTGGCGCGTTGGCTGAAGCGGCCACAAGTGATAATCCGTATTTTGCTACCGGAGCTGGCGGTATGCTGCAAGTAGTGCTTTTTGGTTTCGGCGGATTGGATATCACCGAACAAGGTATCGTTCAAAAAAATCCGATTTTGCCCAAAGAATGGAAATCCCTGACCCTGAAAGGGGTTGGGCCCGAAGGCAAAACCTATACGGTAAACTAATTGAAAAGAGCCTCTTATTTTAGAGGCTTTTTTTTTGTAATTAATTCTATTTCAGGTGGTTGATTTAAATTGTCTACTTTTAGTAGATATTCCAACCTCATGAAAACTTCTAACTTATTTCTAATCTTTTTTTTAAGCGCCATTCTTCTTGTTCCGGGACAAGAAAACAAAAGATTGGATAGCCTTTTAGTAGTTTACAAATCGCAAAAACAGGATACGCTAAAAGTCAAAACCCTTAATCAACTCTTTTCTGAGTTGCGTCACGAGGATTGGGAGAAGGCCAGTGCATTCAATAAGGAGTTAATTTTTCTTTCAAAAAAATTGAACTATTTAGAAGGGGAAGGAATAGGCTATTTAAACCAGGCTTATTACTATCGTTTCCTGCCAAATGTTGACTCTGCAAGGTTTTATTTCTCGAAATCCGTTGAATTACTTAAGCGCAATGCTACCAAAAATGAGCTATGGAAATCACTAAACGAATATGCCGTTTTTGAGACTTTACAAGGTGACTTCGACAAAGCAATTTCGTTGGCAGATGAAGGACAGGTGATTGCTATTGAACTAAAAAGTGGTACTAAACTCATTGATAATCTACAGCGCAAATCAGCGATTTATATGGATTCAGGCGATTATGAGCTAGCAATGGAAGCGACACTAAAAGCGTCTAAAATCGCTGATACCCTGTCCCTGTACGATCATAAAAGAAAAGCAATATGCCTGGGTGATATTGGGAGAATAGAAATGCTCAGGGGAAACTATTCAGAAGCGGTAATACCGATAAAAGAAGCTTTAAATATTTTGGAGAAGCTTGATGATGACATCTGGTTGGCAACCATGTTAATGGAACTTGGAAATGTATATTGGTATTTGGAAGACTATGATAGTGCTATTGAAAAATATAAGATATGCCTTGAAATAGGTAAAGAACGGAAACGTCAGGATTTGATAGCATTCAGCTTGAGTAATTTGGGGCTTATCTCCATGAGTACCAAACGTTACGATGAGGCCATTACATATCTTCAAGAAACAATTAAAATGAAAAAAGCTCAAGCATCTTCCCTAAATAATCTAATTATAAATTACAATAACCTCGGGATTGCATATTTTGAAACTGGACGCTACCGCAAAGCTGTAGAAAATCATTCTGTCGCCATAAAATTAGCGGACTCTATAAAGGCACTTGACATTCTTCGTGACGGATACTCGGCAAGGTCTAAAGCCTTTGAAAGTATAGGAGATTTTAAAAGTGGCCTTGCAGACCAAAGAAGCTATCAAATTGTTAACGACTCTGTTTTTAACACTACTAAGTCAGCTCAAATAGAAGAACTGAAAACCCAATACGAAACGGAGAAAAAAGAACAACAAATCGTTCTCCAAGAAAAAGAAATCACCGTTTTGGAGCAGCAGGCTGAAATCAGCACCCTTCAAAAAACACTTCTGGGTGGAGGTTTGGTTTTATCCCTAATCGGTTTTTATGGTATCCGACAAAAGCTGAAACGCAATAAGCTCGAAAAAGAAAAAGTAGATGCCGAACTCGTCTTTAAAAAGAAAGAACTGACAACGCATGCGCTCCATCTGGCCAAAAAGAATGAGGTTCTTGAGGGGTTGAAACAAAAAGCACAAGAATTAAAAGAAAACGAACAGTCCAAAACCGGCTACCAACAACTCATCCGCACCATCAATTTCGATTTGCAAGACGATAACAATTGGGAGAACTTTTCGCGCTATTTCGAGGAAGTCCACAAAGATTTCAATCGTAACGTAAAAACAAAATATCCGCAAGTCACATCAAATGAACTTCGATTGATGGCACTTTTAAAAATGAATCTGTCCTCAAAAGAGATTGCCAATATCCTGAACATTTCACCGGAAGGCATCAAAAAAGCCCGATATCGCCTTCGCAAAAAATTGGATATTACCACGGAAGACTCTTTGCAAGACCTCGTGCTAAACCTTTAAAAGTTTGGTGTCAGTTCGAGTGTCACGAAGACACTTCGGGACGTATCGAGAACCTAAACCAACCTCTTTTTTGTACTTCTCGATACAATTTCCTTTAGGAAATCACTCGAAGTGACTACGATTCCCAAATGGTACATCCCTTTGAAAATGCACCTTCAAGGACGAGTCCACCTATTGTCCTCCAACTATTTTAAAGGTGTCCACCTGTTGTCCACCCCTCTTTTTTCTTCCCTCAATATCAGTCATTTAGGTTTGTGGTGTTATTGAAAATCAACTTTGACAATAACAACCGTTTTGTGGTCTTGCTCGGCTAAGGGCTGCAGACCGTTACCGGGCGAGTCACACAAAGCATCACCAAAAGTTCAACCACAAAACAAGACATGATGAAAACAAAAACTAGATTATTCCGAATCGGTTTAACAACTCTGGGGTTGCTGGTGGCTATCGCCTGTAGCAAAGAGGATTCTGGCATGAATCCAATAGACCCTACTGACCCAACCAATCCCACCAACCCTTCAGGCAGCACCATAGCAGAAGTAATTGCTTCGGGAGATGAATTTGAGGCTTTTCCAGATACGCAAATGGTCGATACCATAGGCAACGACGGAGAAACCGAACGTAATTTTGATACAATCGATGAAAACGACGACACCTTAACAGAGCGATTCGTTTGTACCAAAAGAAGGGTGAGCATTGAAGATGGCAGTGAAGATTTCTTTATGTTCAGCCCTAACGAGTCCCTTGTATATCCCGGAAACCTGATTCAAGGAAAAACAAAAGACAACGGCACCCCTGAATCCATACCCTTGGCGCGTGGTGGTGGTGTGATTTCATATAATCTATTGGATGGGAATCCCGTTACCAGTGTTCCCGTAGAACAAATCTCTATTAGCTCCGTGCGGGATGCGCAAAACCAAATCATCGCAGGTTCTATCTTGGATGGAGACCCTAGCGTGCCCGCAGATTTTAGTCTTTCCATTGAATCGGTGCAATCCAAAGAGGAATTAGCGTTAAAAATGGGGGTTAAATTCAGAACCTTCAATGCAAAGGTTTCAAGTCAACTACAAGTAAGTACCAGCGCCACTGTAAATAGTGTTCTGGTCAAACTAACCCAGCGTTTTTACACTATGGATGTTGACATCCCCACAAGTCCAGATGCTTTCTTTGACGAAAGTGTCACCGCTGAGCAATTGAGTGAATACGTACAACCCGATAACCCAGCGACCTATATCCAATCCGTGACCTACGGCAGGATTTTCTATATGTTATTTGAATCCACCGCTTCAACCTCGGATATGAAAGCCAAACTGGAGGCCGGATATCGCACTTTGGGCACGAGTACGGAAGGTAACGTTGAATATGAATCCTTTAGAAGTTTACAGGACCTGACCCTGCAAGTCATTGCATACGGGGGTAATGCGGAAGAAACGTTGGACGCCGTGGGTAACTTTACCGATAATCAAGATATTGGGGACTTCTTGGCCAAAATTGGAAAGAGTAGCGACATCAGAACAGGGAAGCCTTTATCGTATGTTTTGAACAGCGTAGAGCGTCCTTCCAGAATCGTTGGAGCAAAATTAGCCACGGAATTTGACATCGAAACTTGCGAGCTTCGCGGGGTATATCCCCCCACTGGTTTTCTCCCATTATTGGATTTATTTGATGATGACGGAAATGATGGCGGTATTGGTGCCATGTTCCAAGTTAGGGACGGCGACATTATTGTATTTAACAAAGCAGGCACGCGTTATGCTTGGTATGATGGAAACGAACCCATCGTTGAAAATCGAATCAAGGGACAATGGGGAATAACCGATACTGATGGTCCTATTGGGGGAACAACCTTTAGTTCTATTGGGGCCTGTACTCGCTTTTCCGATACGCAAATCTATATCTTCAACGACAATGGTTTGGCTGCGGAAATCTTCAACTACAACCCTAATGCATCACCGAACAGTGGGCCGATAGGCACTTATGTTAGCTCAGGAGGCGCGAATACTATTTTCTCTGTGAATGAAATATTTGGTGACAGTGGTGGATTCCCCTACACCAACCAAGGATTTGCGGCTGGTGCCCGATTCGACCTTAGCGGCAGAAAAATATTTTTTGGTGATGACGGTAGTACTTACGCCTTGTATAATAGTACCGGCAATGGTTCATGGGGCCCTGAAGTACAGACCACATTATTTGGTGGCGGAAATGGCGCAACGCTGTTTGAAAAAGTTGGCGCAAGTACTTATATTTCCTTTGGCGGTGCCAGCGGAGGATGGCTATTCATTAACGACGAAGGTGACGAGATGATGGAATACAAAGTTGATACCGATAGTTTTAATGGCCCATGGGTCATAAATTAAGTACATCTTTTGATTTGGTAAAAAGCAAAAGCCCCGGGAACCACTCCGGGGCTTTTTATAAAATCAAAACCAACCTAAACATATGAGTTAACCAACTCATTATTTATAATAATTCATACCTAAAACAACTACACCCTAAAAAACCCTACCTTGTTTTTGATTTTTTTTTCAAAAATGAATTTGGACGAATATTTCGAAGCTGCCATTCTGGAACTAAAAAAGGGATCATCCCAAAAAAAACACCCTTTTCGGTACTTTACGCTCGCTTCATTGCAGGCCAACAAGCGTATTGGGTTACGAACGGTGGTGCTGCGCAAGGTCGAAGAAAACCTTGATTTGATTTTTTATACGGATAAGCGTTCCGCCAAAATTGAAGAAATAAAAACCCATCCAGAGGTTTCAGCATTATTTTACCACCCAAAAAAATTACTGCAACTTAAGATTGTAGGTCAGGCAAATTCCATTGAGGATGCCGCCACATTGAGAACCTATTGGAATGGTGTCCCTACTAAAGCACAAAAGGACTACACTACCCACCTTGCACCAGGAAC
>JBCBCH010000108.1:0-7715 GCA_038530835.1 Bacteroidota bacterium
TACCGAACTATCGTAAATCTCTTAACAGACCAAATTGAATTTGCCAATGTCATCATTCTCAATAAAACGGACTTGGTTTCTGAGGAACATTTAGGGATTCTAAAAGCCACTATCACCAAACTGAATCCATCGGCACGCCTTATTGAATCACATTTCTCCAAAGTAAATCCAAAAGAGATACTCCATACCGGTCTTTTCGATTTTGAGGAAGCAGAGCAAAGCGCTGGGTGGATAGAAGAGCTCAACAAGGAAGAACATACTCCGGAAACAGAGGAATACGGAATAGGCTCTTTTGTATACCGCAGCAAAAAACCTTTTGACCCAGAACGATTTTGGCAGTATGCCCAGCATCATTTTCCGGGCAATGTTATCCGAAGCAAGGGCTTATTCTGGATTGCCTCCCGCCCTGAACAGGCCTTGATTTGGGGTCAAGCAGGAGGCTCTTTGAGAACAGAAAGTGCAGGGGTTTGGTGGAGCAGTATGCCCTATGAAAAACGAGCTCAGTATATGGGTTTTTTGGAAAACCAAGAACATATCGAAGGGGATTGGGACGATACTTTCGGCGATCGCAAAAATGAAATTGTGTTTATTGGTCAAGCCATGGATGAAGCGCGAATGCGAATGGACTTGGACGCCTGTTTGGCAACGGAAGAAGAGATTGAATTAGAGCATTGGCTGCGCGGCTATCAAGACGAATGGCCCGTGGAAAGAGTCTATGCGCTTTGATAACTCCTAATGCTGTTCAATTCCAATGAAACGTACGCTCTTTCTTAAAAACATTATAGGTTTTGGTCTCCTTTCTGCCGTTGGTTGTAGAACGGAAAGCGAGGAGAAAAAACCATCAAGTTCCACCGTCTCTACAAAAACGTTACGCGAGGAATTGATAGCTGCTTGGTTACAGTCAGAAAAAATGACAATGACGAATGTGGAACAAATGCCTCCCGAACTTTTTACCTTTCGATACACGGATGAAGCCATGAGCTTTTCCGAACAATGGCGGCACTGTGTTGTTTTTACTTGCGGACAGTTAGCTGGTAGAGCGGGAGTGGCCAATCCCTATGAAGGGATAAAGCTTCCGGTACAAATGCCAAAGGCAGATATCATCAAGGAGCTCAAAAACATGTATGCTTTCGTTCGCAAGTCGATTCAAACCCTATCGGATGAAACCTTGCTTTCAAACTGTGATTTTGCAGGAGAAACCATTCCCGTTTGGCGCCTGTTTTATGCCATGGAAAACCATATTATCCACCATCGGGGTCAATGCATTGTTTATTTGCGGTTGATGGGAATAGTTCCCAAAGGGTACTACGGATGGTAAGCTTAAGAAATTTGAAAAACCATAGATAAACATTTAAATTAGTTTAAGATGCTACAAAGAAAATTTGATGAAGTAGTGAAGAGCTACTTCCCGAACGCCAAAGATGCCAAAGACACCTCGATTCATTATTTGGGAAAAATGCAAATAGAGCACAAAATCGATATTTCCAAAGTGTTGATGGCCACATCGGTTTGTTCTGACGATATCAATGTTCCCTCAACCACCTTTTTCAACGTGCTGTTCGGTCCATTTATCATGGGCGGCTTGGGCGGTTTGCCATTTGCTGGGCAAACGGGGATGACCGCTTTCGCACACCACATTCCAGATGATGGAAGTGCCTTTATCTTCTACGGGCCACATATTGGAATTACGTTGGATGGAGATTTGGGAAAAATGTATCGCCCCAGACAGGAAGATATGGGGAACTCATGCGGTGCGCTAATGTTGGCGTTGAGTCGTTTTCAGGATACTTCGTACGCTCCAGTTCTAAATGATGACGACTACCAGCAAATGAAACTTGAAGAAAGCTTGCTGCCGTACCGAGAAGAAATTATGGATAGCAATAACAAGGAACAAGCCATTACCGAAGCAACGTACAAAGTGATTGACAAAAAAATTCATGAACACCTGAAGTCCTGTAAAGACGAATTTCCAGTAGATAAGGTGACCCTTTTAGGGGGAATCATAATCAACACCGATTATGGCTTGGACGACTACTTTGATGCCAAAAACTTTGAGGTTGTTGACGTCAACAATTTATAGTTTCCCCAGTTGTCGTTAGAATCGTAAATTTATGGCCCTCCTGAAATTGAAGACTGGAGGAATCCCTTTACGGAACGAACAAATCAAATTATAGAAAATGAAACCAATCCTAAGGCAAAGCCTGATGCTACTACTGCTTTTTGCGGTATGTGGCTCCCCACAAGCGCAATCAATTAATGACACCATCTTCAAAGGACTAAAACTCAGGAATATTGGACCTGCTTTTACTTCTGGTCGAATTGCGGATATCGCAATGCATCCCGACAACGAAAATGTATGGTATATCGCAGTGGGTTCTGGAGGGGTATGGAAAACCATGAATTCTGGAACGACTTGGAAACCCCTTTTTGATGACCAGGCCTCCTTTTCGATTGGTGCCATTACCGTTGACCCAAACAATCCCCATACCATTTGGGTGGGAACAGGTGAAAATGTAGGTGGTAGACACGTTTCAGTAGGAGATGGGGTTTACGTTAGTCATGACGATGGCGAAACATGGAAAAACATGGGCTTGAAAAAGTCCGAACATATTTCCAAAATTATAGTGCATCCAGAAAATTCAGATGTCATTTGGGTGGTTTCACAAGGCCCTTTATGGACTTCTGGTGGCGAACGGGGGGTGTACAAATCCACTGATGGAGGTAAATCCTGGAAGCAAACTATTGGAGATAACCAATGGGTTGGAGCAACAGATTTGGTGATTGACCCCAGAGATCCTGATGTGCTGTATGTAGCCACCTGGCAACGCCACCGAACGGTAGCAGGGTATTTGGGAGGTGGACCTGGTTCAGGAATTCATAAAAGCACGGATGGAGGAGAAACATGGACGAAGTTATCCAAGGGCATCCCAAAATCCAATTTGGGAAAAATTGGTTTGGCCCTTTCGCCCTTTAATCCTGATGTGATTTATGCAGCGATAGAATTGGACCGAAAAAAAGGAGGCGTTTTCATGTCGACAAACCGAGGAGCTTCTTGGACAAAACAATCCGATGCGGTTTCGGGTGGTACAGGACCCCATTACTATCAAGAATTGTATGCGTCCCCACATCACGAGGGCAAGCTCTTTCTGATGAACAACTACGTTAAGATTTCAGATGATCATGGTAAAACTTTTTATACCATGAATGAAAAGAACAAGCATGTCGACAGTCATGCCATGGCATTCAAGGCATCAGACCCAAATTATGTTTTATTTGGTACGGATGGCGGTTTGTATGAAAGTTTTGATTTGACCAAAAGTTGGAAGTATGTCCGAAACCTTCCTGTGACGCAGTACTTCAAAGTGGCCGTCGATGATTCTGAACCTTTCTATAAGATTTATGGTGGAACCCAGGACAATGGCTCACATGGTGGTCCATCACAAACGACAAGTTCTGATGGCATTGCCAATTCCGATTGGTGGAAAACCTTGGGAGCTGATGGGCATCAATCCGCAACGGAGCCTGGAAATCCAAAAATCACTTATGGTGAATTTCAACAAGGTGTGCTTTGGCGCGTAGACCAAACCACCAAGGAAACCGTACTTATCCAACCTCAAGCCTTGGAAGGCGACCCATATGAACGTTTTAATTGGGATGCACCCATTCTAGTGAGTCCCCATGATCCGAAACGACTGTACTTTGCATCGCAAAGAGTTTGGCGCTCCAATAATCGTGGTGACGACTGGACGGCGATTTCAGAAGACCTAACGCTGAACCAAGACCGTATTACCTTACCCTATTATGGCAAACAGCAAAGTTGGGACAATGCTTGGGATGTTGGAGCCATGTCGAATTACAATACCATCACTTCCTTGGCGGAGTCACCAAAGCAAGAGGGGCTCATTTATGCCGGAACCGATGATGGTATCATTCAAACTACCGAAGACGGTGGCCAAACTTGGCGAAAATTCACTTTGAGCAATATCAAAGGCCTAGGAGATGTTCCTTTTGTAAATGACGTTCGCGCTGACCTTTTTGATGCAAATGTGGTGTATGCCGCTGTGGATAATCACAAATATGGCGATTACAAACCCTATGTACTGAAAAGCTCGGACAAGGGAAAAAGTTGGCGAATTATTAGCGGGGATTTACCTAGTCGTCTTTTGATTTGGCGATTGGTACAGGACCATGTGAAGAAAGATTTGATGTTTGCGGCAACAGAATATGGTATTTATTTCACCTATAATGGCGGTACGAATTGGGTGAAACTGAAAGGGGGTGTACCCACAATATCATTTAGGGACATTACCATTCAAAGACGCGAAAACGATTTGGTAGCCGCATCTTTCGGAAGAGGTTTCTTCATTTTGGATGATATTAAGCCCATACGAAACTTCACTACCGACATGCTATCTCAGGAGGCTACCTTGTTTCCCATCAAGAACGCAGACTGGTATAAACCTTCTAGTCGTGTAGGTAGCCAAGGTGATGCGGAATACATCGCACCAAATCCGCCGTTTGGAGCACGCTTTACCTATTTCATGGCCGATAAGGTAAAATCCCTTAAGGACACAAGGAAAGAGAAGGAAAAAAAGAATACTGATTTTCCAGGATGGGATGCCTTGGAAAAAGAAAAGAATCAAGAGGCGCCAGAAGTTTTACTTCTCATAAAAGATGCTTCAGGGAAGCTGGTCAATACGATAAAAGGGACCAACAAAAAAGGATTTAACCGTGCAAATTGGAAGCTGGACTATCCAGATAAAAGAGGTGAAAAACTCAAAGTAGCCAAAAGCAATGGTTTCGGTAGTGGCACCATAATGGCTACTCCCGGGACTTATACCGTAACCTTGGTGAAACGAGTGGACGGGACGACCACCGTATTGCAGGGACCAGAAAAATTCGAGGTTGTCCCTATGTACGACGGGGCTTTACCAAGGAAGTCTTACGAAGAAATGAACCAATTTAGAGAAGAGGTATTTGCCTTTCAACAAGACTTGCGGGCCACTAGTTTCACTCTTGACAATCTGTTGCAAAAAATTGGCGCCATGAAACGAGCTGCCAATAAAACGGTCCAAGACAATGATGGTTTGGTCGAAAGTATCAATACGGCTAGATTAACCCTGTTAGGAATTAAAAAAGAACTTAGCGGCGATTCCGTTAAAGGTGAAATAGGAGAGCGTTCAAACCCAACACCAAATGATGGAAATCGTGCGATTTGGGGCTCCTTTTTCAATACCTATGGGCCAACAGGTACACACAAAGCGGCCTTAAGCAGGGCAAAAAAGCAATTACAACAAGTGAAATCCAGTTTGAACGCTGTTGTTGGAACTACCTTGCCCAATATCGAGAGTCGCTTAAAGCAGGCTGGTGCTCCTTGGGTAGAAGGACAAGGTTTGATAAAGAATTAATTGGATTGTCAAAGGCCAGAAGACCAGAGTATAATCTTGGTTTGCTGGCCTTGACCAAAAGTTGCCTTGCTTTCGTTGTTCCATTTCGAAAAAAAGGCGCATCTTTCGTAAATGAGCTCACCCCAACCTAGGGCAAAGTCCTTTTTATCCCGAGTCCCACATGCAATTACCATGTTGTTTGGTATTATTGTTTTGGTTTCAGTGCTCACCTATATTATTCCTGCAGGAACTTACGAACGGGTTTTGGTGAATGGCCGCAACGCGGTGGTTCCGAACTCCTATCGTACCATTGAAGCCACTCCAATAGGCTTTTTGGACATGTTCAAGGCCATTCCTTTAGGCTTTAAGGCGGCTGCCGAGATTATTTTTATCGTTTTGGCCGGTGGCATCATGTTCGGATTTATGGAAAAATCCAAAGCCATTGAGCACGCAGTGGGAGCTTTGGTTCGGAAACTTGGTCTGAAAAACAAACATCTGGTCATTATAATCATGACTTTTGTGTATGGGCTGCTTGGAGTAGCTGTGGGGTATGAAAACAATATAGCCATGGTGCCGATAGCGGCGGTGTTGAGCCTTGCTTTAGGTGGCGATTTGATTTTGGCCGCGGGAATTTCAGTAGGTGCCATGACCATTGGTTTTGGCTTATCGCCGATTAATCCATATACGGTGGGAACAGGTCATAAGATTGCAGAATTGCCCATGTTTTCCGGAGCAATGTTAAGAAGTGTACTGTGTTTTACAGCCTTGTGTCTAATGGCGTATTATAATGTTCGCTATTTTAAACGAATCACCCTAAACCCAGATAAGAGCCTAGGAAAAGGACTCAATAGCAATAATTTGGAGTTGTCAAAGCCTATTGGCGAATATCGATTGAATCGAGTGCATTGGATGGTACTTTCCATTTTTGTTTTGGGTCTTCTGTCCGTGATTTATGGGGTTTTCAATTTGCAATGGTATATCAATGAACTTTCAGCAGTGTTCCTTATGGTTTCTTTGTGCTGTGGTTTGGTTTCCAGGATGAGCGGTACTACCATGAGCGAAACAGTACTTAAAGGCGTTGCTTTGGCCGCTCCAGGGGCTTTTATGGTCGGTTTTGCCACCTCCATCAAGGTGTTGATGGAAATGGGAAATATTGGTGATACGATTTCATATCAACTTTCCAACCTGTTGCAAGGTTTACCGCTTTATGCCTCAGCCATCAGTATGTCGGTGGCACAAACGGTAATCAACTTCTTTATCCCATCAGGTAGTGGTCAGGCGCTGGCAACTTTACCGGTTATGCTGCCTTTGGGAGAGTCATTGGGGCTGACCCGACAGGTTACCATTTTGGCATTTCAAATAGGGGATGGGGTTTCCAACCTTGTGAATCCAACCTTGGGGGGACTCATTGCCATGTTGAGCATGTGTCGCGTGCCGATTGACCGCTGGATTCGGTTTATTTTTCCAATTTTACTACTCATATTGGGGATTGGTTTTTTGGCCTTACTTTTAGCCATAGCGATAAATTACAAGTAACATGACGGTTGAGCAGATTCTCGCAAAACTTGTTTCTTTCCCAGTGTTGGGAGGGGAAAGCAATTTGAGTATCATCGAATGGATTGAAGCGTATATCACTTCCTATGGTATTGAAGTACATCTGGTCCCAAATGAAGAGGGGAACAAGGCTTCCTTACATTGTCGAATTGGTCCAGCTGTGGATGGAGGGGTCATTCTATCTGGGCATACCGACGTGGTTCCCGTGGAAGGACAAGCATGGACAACGGACCCTTTTATCCTTACCGATAAAGGTGATGGAAAACTCTATGGTCGGGGTTCTTGCGATATGAAAGGTTTCATCGCCTGTTGTTTGGCCGCTTTGCCCCAAATGGTCGCAGCAGAACTCAAAACCCCTATTTACTTTGCGTTTTCCTATGATGAGGAAGTGGGTTGTTTAGCTGCCCCCGAATTGGCAAGAGCCATCAACAACGATTATATTGAAACCCCAAAGTATGCCATTATCGGTGAACCCTCATTAATGGAACCGATTGTGGGACAAAAAGGTATTTACATCTTGAAAACCCATGTCAACGGTTCTGCGGGACATAGCAGTCGTATTAAACAGGAAGTGAGCGCTATTCACGAAACCATGCGATTGATTCTTTGGCTTGAAAATAAGATGGACGCTTTGATAGCAGAAGAGCGACTGGACAATCGTTTTCATCCACCGCATTCCACCATACACATCGGGTTGGTCAAAGGAGGCATCGCACCCAATGTAATTGCGGATAAAGCTAGCTTTTTCTGGGATTTACGAACGATTCCCATGGA
>JBCBCH010000109.1:0-7615 GCA_038530835.1 Bacteroidota bacterium
AAGGCAAGCTCGCTATTGTGTATTCGCAACGGAAAGACGAAAAAGAGTACTTGCGTTATATCACCTTCCTAAAAGCCAAAGGTTATTTCACCAACAATATTGAGATTGTTGAGTTGGAAGGCTTACAGGGCGTAACTGGGCTTAAAGCCATTCGGGTTGAGATTTTGTATACGAAAGACAAGAAAAAAGAGCGCACGTATACCTATGAGGATTTAATGGCCGAGTTGAAGTAATCAAAATGTCATTCGGTCGGGACCAAAGAATCGAAAGGCAATTCCAAAAGCGATTACGGACACAATCATACCTACCATAAAAATGTTGTAGGTAAGTCTCAATATTTTATACTTTTTGTCCAACACCAAACCTAAAAAGTAAAGGTCTTTTGTCAGGGATGAGTACACATATTCTTTGTCCTTGACCAGCTCTTGAAGCGCCCATTCGTATTCGGGCAATTCCATTTTATGGAAGTTTCCGAAAAAGAGCAGGTTCACCTTTTTGTCTTTCACGTCTTGTTTGGTGAATTTGCCACTGGTTACATTGGGCCGCGTGGCCAAAATGGAAAGCACCATGGACACCACGCTAAAAACGATGAAAATCAACGTAGGATAAATCAAGTAGGTGTTCGAGGGATTGTCCAGTTTTGGGATAAGATTGGCCAAAACCAATGAAATGATGATAGCATTGACCGATAACAAAATGTTGGCCTTGGTATCAGCGATATCGCTTAGCTTCAAGTGATTTTTTAAGGTAACCCGATACAAAGTCTGCACACTGCGGTCGGGACTTTCGCTTTTGTATTTGGCTTTAAGCGCCTCTTTTTTCGCTATTTCTTTTTCGGTCTTTTTCTCTTTGACCAGTTGTTTCAGGTTTTTTTCCTTACCCTCCTGCCAGTTTTCCTGGGCATAGTCCGTGTAAAAGCGATGTTCATTTCGAAACATCTTGATGTTTTCATCACGCCATTCTTTGGCAGTAAAATCCATCAAACCCAGCAAACTAAGTTCCTCTTTCAAAAAATCAGTAGTTTCCCAATAACTTTTTTGCGCAAAGTGCGAGGCGTCAGCATCTCGTATGATTTGTTCATTGAGGTTTTGTGGTTCATAGTGCCGTTGGGTTGCCATGATGATGTCACAAATGGTTTTGGACTGCTCTGAAGGATATTGTTGCGCATCCAAGAAATCACGAGCAATGCCACAACTGTTTTTTTCATGGGTTTTCACCCCTTTGGTGTATCCTGTATCATGGAACCAAGCCGCTAGTAACAGCTTTTCATTCTCTGCAGTATCCAAATTGTAGTAATTGAGCAATTCTTTAGTACTTTTAACTACACGTTGGGTATGTCGCAAATTGTGATAAAGGAATTTAGTATCGAGCTCATCCTGTAAAAGGTCTGACACATATTTTTCGGCTTTTTCTACGATTTCCGACATAGCTGCAAATTTCAAACCTCCAAAGTACGAAATTTTGAAATCAACCTTTACAAGCCGAAATACCCAAATCTTCCTTACGACCTTAGTCCTTTTGTTGAGCAGTTGTGCGACCTATGAAGCGAAATATGCTCAGGGAACTACAGAACTCCAACCCGATCAGAACAAGGAAGTGGAACATACGTTTTATCTCATAGGAGATGCTGGAAAATCGCCCGTAGGAGGGATGAACAAAGCGCTAAAGAACTTCAAACAGCACCTCGACCAGGCGGATGAAAATAGTACGGCACTATTCCTTGGGGATAATATTTATCCTGCTGGTTTTCCATCTCCAAAAAAAGAGAAAGAACACAAACTGGCGCAAAACCATTTGGATGCCCAGCTCCAAACTCTTGAAGATTTCAAAGGAAAGCCCATATTCATTCCCGGAAACCATGATTGGTATAGTGACGGACCAAAGGGCTTAAAACGACAACAAAAGTATATTGAGGAAGCCTTGGATTCCAAAAAGGTATTCCAACCGCGCAACGGCTGTCCAATTGAAAAAATTGAGATTTCCGATAATATCGTGGTCATTGTATTGGATTCGGAATGGTACCTGACGGATTGGGACAAACACCCAACCATGAATGACGATTGTGAAATCAAGGACAGGGTTCGGTTTTTCGAAGAGTTCGAAAGTCTGGTCAAAAAGAATCTGGATAAAACTATTGTAGTAGCCATACATAATCCCTTGTTTACCTACGGCTCGCATGGCGGGTATTATTCTTTCCATCAGAACCTGTACCCCAGCGGCAAAATTCCTTTACCAGTTTTGGGGTCGTTCATCAACCTTTTGAGAAAAACCAGTGGGGCTTCCATTGCAGACCAGCAAAACATGTTCTACACCCATTTGAAAAAGAGATTGGTGACGCTTTCACAATATTCGAACCGTATCTTGTTTGTATCCGGTCACGAGCACACTTTGCAGTACAATGTTGAAGAAGGTATTCCACAGATCGTGAGTGGTTCAGGGGCAAAAAAAGGCGCCACTCGACTGATTCGGGGGAGTAAGTTCTCAACGGGTCGTATGGGGCATGCGGTCTTAAAGGTATTTACAGATGGGTCTTCGGAAGTCACTTATTTTTCCCCAAGTGAAATAGAAGGCGAAGAGATCTTGTTTTCCACCGAAGTGCTTCCAAAACAGACCCAACCTGTCGTCAACAACTATTCAAGGGAAATACCCGCCTATAAAAGTGCCTCTATTTATTCCGATGAAGAAATAGACAAATCAGGCTTCCATAAATGGCTTTGGGGGGAGCGTTACAGAAAGTACTATGCCACCAAAGTAAAAGCCCCAACTGTACTTTTGGATACACTGTATGGCGGATTGACCGTGGTGCGAAAAGGAGGAGGAAACCAGTCGAATTCCTTGAGATTGAAGGATAAGTCGGGAAGACAATTCGTAATGCGTGGTTTGCGTAAAAGTGCTGAACGCTACTTACAAGCCATCGCCTTTCAAGAACAATTTGTGATTGGAGAGTTTGATGAAACCTATACCCAAGAGCTTTTGTTGGATATTTACACCGGAGCGCATCCCTATGCGCCTTTTACCACTGGCGTTCTATCTGATGCGGTGGAATTGTACCATACCAATCCAAAACTGTTTTACATTCCCAAACAAAATACCTTGGGCGGCTTTAATTCAGAGTTTGGGGATGGATTGTACATGATTGAAGAGCATGTTTCCGAGGGGCATGATACCCTTGAGAGCTTTGGGAAAACCAAAGCCATTGAAAGTACATATGACCTGATACAGAAGCTTCGAAAAGATGAAAAGTATCGCTTGGATGCGCAAACCTATGCACGTGCACGGCTCTTCGACATGCTGATTGGGGATTGGGACCGCCATGTGGACCAATGGCGCTGGGCAGAATTTAAAGACGCTGATGGTAATAAAGTATACAAACCTATCCCAAGAGACCGCGACCAAGCGTATTCCATTTGGGGCGATGGTTCAATTGTAGGTTTAGCTTCCAGGGTTGTGCCAACCTTGCGCATATTTGAAGGGTTTGGTGAAGAGATTCGCAATGTTCGGGGTTTTAATTCTTCCCCGAGAACTTTTGCCTTGGATATGGCTTTACTACCGGAAACCACTATGGACCAATGGCTGGAAGAAGCCCGTTTTATTCAAAATCGGATAACTCCAGAAGTAATTGATGAAGCAATGCTTGCTTTTCCAGAAGAAGTTCGCGACGAAACGGTTGCTGAAATCAAGCGAAAGTTATTGACCAGAAAAGAGAAGTTGGTTGAAACCGCTGCCACCTATTTTGGAATCATCAACAAGTACAGTGTGGTTACGGGAACCGACAAAGATGACTATTTCGAGATTCGTTCTACCGCTAAGGGAGGATTGGCCATTAAAGGATTTCGAATTAAGAAGGGGGAGAAAGCAGATGTATTTTTCGATAAAGTTTACGAACCAGAATTCACCAAACAAGTTTGGGTATATGGTTTGGATGATACCGATGTATTTGATGTAAGTACCCCTGGGTCCAAAATCAAATTACGTTTGATTGGTGGACAAAACAATGATAGCTACAAAATAGCAGAAGGGTCCAGAAAAGTCTTGGGCTATGACTTTAAGGATAAAAAGAACGACTATAGTGAGGCCTATGGCGGACGAATATTTCGCCTAAGGGATTATGAGACCAATACCTATGTTTTCGACAAAATCAAAGCGAGTAACAATCAATTACTGCCAAATGTTGGTTTTAATCCAGACGATGGCATCATTTTAGGTCTTGCAAATACCTATACGTATAACGGATTCCGTCAAAATCCATTTACACAACGACATACCTTTAAGGGAGGGTATTATTTTGCTACTAACGGATTTGATTTGGACTACAATGGTGAATTTGCGAATGTTTTTGGTAAAGCGAATTTGGAAATCGCTGCTCGGTTTACCAGTCCTAATTTTGCACGCAACTTTTTTGGTTTTGGAAACGAAACCATCAATAATGATGATGAAGAGGAACTTGAATTGGATTTCAATCGCGTGAAAATTGAGACGATTCAATTCGCGCCTGCACTCGTCTGGAGAGGACGACAAGGTTCACGGGTAGCCGTAGGTGTTTCCTATGAGCAATATGAAGTAGAAGAAACCGAAGGGCGATTTATCGAAGGGTTCTTCTCAGACCAAGGACGCGACCTTGACCAGGAATTCTTTGGCGTCTCCGCTGAATATCAATACGCCAACTACGACACGGATGCTTTCCCAACCATGGGAATGGATTTCTCCTTGGAAGGAGGCTATCGCATGAACTTGACCGATTCAGACCGTGCTTTTGCCTTTTTGATTCCCAGTTTGTCAATTACCCATAAAATCACAAGTGATGGCCGATTGGTATTGGCCAGTCAAGTAAAGGGCCATTTCAATATTGGGGATGATTTTGAATTTTACCAAGGTGCCAGTATTGGGGCGAACAACGGATTGCGCGGTTTTCGTTTTCAACGGTTTACGGGAAAGACAGCGTACTTTCAGAATACGGATGTCAGATACAGTTTCAGAAGGTCAAAAACAGGCTTGTTGCCGGTTACCCCAGGTCTTTTCGGCGGATTTGATTACGGACGCGTTTGGTTCCCAGGAGATAGTTCTACCCGATGGCACAACTCCTATGGGGGAGGTTTTTTTGCAAATGGGGCCGATATTTTGACTGCAAACGTCGGATTGTTCAACAGCGCGGATGGTCTGCGCTTTGTCTTTGGACTTGGCTTTGGGTTCTAATCTTTTTGAAGCGAATACGAATACAGATTTCTTCCTTTCGTCTTGGATTGTTCATCCGCGATGAGCAGTGTGGTTTCATCTTTAAAGCAAATGGATTCTTGCTGGGTACGATGCAGAACGTCGATTTGCTCCATCTTTCCCTTCGTAAAATCTCCTTCAGGAAAATCTGTAAAAAGCCAAATATAACCTGAGCCCAACAACACCACTTTTTCGCCGCTGGGTGAAATGGCAGCTCCAGTGATGGAACAAAAAGCCCGTTCGGCACAACTGGTAAATTCGCCAATCAATTTGGCTTTGTGTTTCCCAGGTGTATCTGGAATACTATAGACCAATGCCTTTCCCGTATAGGGGTGTGCCCGATTTTTGGTAATCAAATACAAGGTGTTGTTGTGATGGAAAAAGGCTTCACAATCAAAAAGCAAGTTTTTGTCTTTAGGTGGGAATTTCTTCTGCTCCGGATAAGAAAACCGAATGCGCTGGGCTTGAATCTTGTCTCCTTTTTCCTTTGATGGATTGGGAACCTTATAAATGCATAAATCCTCTCGTTGGTTACTGTTGTTTCCAAAATCCCCGATATACAAATTGCCTTTGGTATCATGGGCCAAATCTTCCCAATCCTGATTTTTGGCATCCTTTACTTTAAGTTGTTGGATGAGATTCGCCATGGGACCCACACGATATAGTACGTCTTTGTTTCCGTTGTCCTCAATAACCCAAATTTGCCCATCAACGACTTCCATTCCCGAAACTTCACTGAGTTTGGATGGAAACTTCCCTTCAAATTTCAAGTCTCCATACCATGGTTTTTGCGCACAAGACTGAAAAACCAGAAGACCCAAAAGTGGTAGAAGGAATCTAGTCATTGTTTTCTTTGAGGGGAAGGTAAATATCTGCTTTCCAATTGAGCTCGTCCCCTCCCGTATTGGGGTTATTGTGAAATACTTCAATGGGATTAGGTTCCACGTCGATATTCTCTCGTTTGGCATAATCCATTAGCGCATACCATGCTCTATCGGAGGTGATGTAATTTCCAAAGTATTCGGCCTTGAGGGCTCGCTTTCCGAAGATTCGCTTGTATTTGATTTCCGTGTCTTGCGGAAGGTTGTCCATACGAACAATGGGTTGGGCCAAATTGTAATAGATGCTGTCGTTTACGCTGTCCCAATGGGTCACTTCTACCATGGGAAGCCCATCCAGCTGAACACCGTTGGTGAACAATTCACCCGATAAGTAGCTCACATTCTTCATCATTCCACCTGCTTTTTGAAACTGGGTGACTTTGAGAGGGATATATGCAATATACTTGGATTGAAAATCAACTTCACCAATAATGTTCACCCGGAAATTCTCCTTATGCTGCTCTAGGTTTTCCATAAATTCCATGACCGTTTTTCGAGAACGTTTCTCAAAATCAGTATCTGAAAAAGGCACCATAATCTTGTTCATGAGGCTGTGTTCGTCATCCTGAACACTCACCACCACTTGTGCCGTTGAATCGGTTATTGGATTGATTTTCCAGTGATATACATGAGTGGAATCTGAAAAGCGAAGGGTTTGGGTAAGTTCGGTCAAATCTTCACCGGTCTGTTGAATCCCTTGAACCGTATCCAAAGAAGTATCCCAAAGCTTTAAGCTTTGGTTGATGGCACCAGTAAAGGTGGAGGCTTTGAAGCGAATGATATAGTCGGAAGGCTTTAGAAAGAGGTACCAAAGCAGGGCCAGTACTAAAACCGTTCCTAAACCAATCAAGAATTTTTTCATATGGGATTATTTTGAAGCGACCTCGGCAGGCTGTTCCATAATCAATTTGTTCACCACAAAGGCCCCCAAGTCACGTCCCTGTTTTACCCCTATCTCCACTGCAGCGCGATAATGTATTCCGCCATACATACGACTAATGGCCGCTTCGTTTGCTGCTTGGAAAAAAGAAGTAAAAGAACGCACGGGTAAGCCATACGCCACCTCGGTATCGTCGTCAAAGGCAAAATTGTCGCCATAAATGCTTGTCAAGGCTTCGGAAGCTGCTCCAGAAACCACACTATGTCCGCTGGTATACTCCGGAAAGGGAGGGGTTTGCAGTACCGGTTCCCAACTATCATCAATATGTTCATTGATTAGGGTCTCGGGGCGGATTAGATTGCTACGATACTTCTCATCCCAGCAGCTAATGAAACCATCGGCAATGGCAATAGCGGTTTTGGTGTAGGTATACACCGTTTTCACGACATCCGCCTTGGAATTTCTCGCCGCAATTTTGGCAATACCAATCCAATGGGCGCCAGGGGTTATTTTTTTGGTGGCGAACATTAGGTGTCCTCGGGTGACCGAAACGTAGGGATTGCAATCCCAAAATTGGGCAATCGCCACTTCTTCGGATTCATCTCCTTTTTCGGTAATTTCCTTGCTGATCGTATATACCTCC
>JBCBCH010000110.1:0-7511 GCA_038530835.1 Bacteroidota bacterium
CTCCAATGATAAAGGCAACCCGTGTATGGGGCGGTAGTAGTTCACAAGGAAAGGCTTTTGGTTTTTTGGATGGAGGTCGCGGCTTAACAGGAGCACTTTTTGGCATTTTGGGTGTCCTTATTTTTAGTTCTTTTTTGAGGGAAGCACCTGACATTGCATCTTTAGCCGATAGAAAAAATGCTTTTACCTACGTCATTTATGTTGCTTCATGTATCATTATCCTTGTGGGTTTTCTGGCTTGGTTTTTTTTGAAGACAACCCATAGTGAGCATCAAGCGAATCTAGAGCGGATTAGCTGGAATGACATCCGGCAAGTTTTGAAATTACCTTCGGTTTGGTTGTTGATGGTCATCATATTATGTGGATATGTAGGGTATAAAATCACGGATATCATTTCCCAATATGCTGAGGAAGTTATGGGATACAATCAAGTGGATTCCGCTACAGTTGGCACAATATTGCAATTTATGCGACCAACGGTTGGCATAACGTTTGGCTTAATTGCGGATAAACTCAAAATCACATGGTTACTTTTTTTGAGTTTTGGACTCACTTTGATTGGTGGACTGTTGTTTGCTAGCGGTTTTATTGAGCCCAATACCACGATTCTGTTTTTTATGTCCGTCTTGGTCATAGCTTGTGGTGTGTATGGCTGTCGAGCGCTCTATTTTGGCGTAATGCAGGTGGGAAACATTCCATTAAGCTTAACAGGGACAGCTGTTGGTTTGATTTCCTTAATCGGTTTTACCCCAGATATTTTTGCTGGGCCAGCCTATGGTGCCCTATTGGATGCGAATCCAGGAGAGGAAATTGGACATCAGTATGTGTTTCTTATGCTAAGTGGTTTTGCGTTGATAGGTGCTATTGCCGCTCTAATCTACCATAACAAATATGGTAGAATGCCTTTATCGCGTATTTCTTGATTTTACGCCTTGCTCGCTTAACGCAATGATTTCTTCAATTCTTTTGGCCCGAGTTTCGGGGCGTTTCGCTTGAAAAAGCCAATACAAATAGCTTTTTCGTTGCCCTTTGGTAAAACCTTGAAAATTCTTGAAGGCAAGGGCATTTTGGTCGAGTGCTTTTTGCAAATCTTCGGGAATCACTCCATTTTCAACGTCATCCAATAAGGTCCAAGTGCCATCTGCCTTTGCTTTTTTGATTACTGCCAAACCACTCTTATGCATCAGCCCTTCCTTTCGTAATTCCTTAATGTGTTGTTTGTTGACTTTGCTCCAAACACTTTTGGGTTTTCTGGAACAAAAGTATTGGCGTCGCTTGCCATCGCCCAAGCTTTTTACGGTACTATCAATCCAGCCGTAGCAAAGGGCTACGCGAACAGCTTCTTCCCATCGCATACTTTCTTTTTCGTGTTGCACGGTATAGAATATTAGGTAAATACCTTGGGAATTGGAATGGTTTTCATGGAGCCATGTTCTCCATTCGCTATCATTTTTGAAGTAATGTTCGGGATAATCGGCCAACTCTTACAACGGTCTGGTTTCTACATAGAAATTTGGGTCAATCGTCATGTTACCCCCAGTAAATTTTACCGAACTCCATTCGGCGGAAGGGAAAATCCATAAAGGTTCTCCATCGACGAAAAAGCGCAAGGGCATGTCAAAATCTTCAACCACATCCACATAACGGAATACGAACTTCCCATTTTCGATTTTGTGCTCGAGAGTAGGAATTTGAGTAGTTCTCAAATATTGATTGAAGAAGGCTTCCAAGTTTTTTTTGGTTTTTTTCGAAACGTAGTCCTCAATCTGTTTTGTGGTCACGGTTTGATGGTAAAACGCTTTGTTCAATCCGCGCAATACCTCTCGCCATAGGTCGTCATCTTCGACGAGTTGACGCAAGGTGTGCAACATATTTGACCCTTTGTAGTACATATCGCCCGATCCTTTGTGGTTGACATCATAAGAACCTATGATAGGACGGTCGTTTTGAATGAGCTTTCGCGTTCCAATTACATACTCTGAAGCGGCCTTTGTTCCAAAATGATAGTCCAAATAGAGACTTTCCGAATAGGCAGTAAACCCTTCATGAACCCACATATCCGCAATGTCTTTGTAGGTGATGTTATTGGCAAACCACTCATGGCCCGCCTCATGGATAATGATAAAATCGAATTTGAGACCCCAGCCAGAACCAGATAAATCCCTGCCCAGATACCCATAACGATATTGGTTGCCATAGGTGACGGAACTTTGGTGTTCCATGCCCAAATAAGGCACTTCCACTAGCTTGAAGCTGTCTTCATAAAAAGGGTAGGGGCCAAACCAGTGTTCGAAGGCATCCAACATTTTGGGGACTTGTTCAAACTGTTTTTTGGCTTTTTCTAGATTTTCGGGAAGCACGTAGTAACTCAAATCCAGCTTTCCCTTTTCACCTTGATAGACCTCTCCAAACTGGACGTAGTTCCCCAAGTTGGCGTTGACACAGTAGTTATTTATGGGGTTGGAAACCATCCAAGTATAGGTCGCTTTTTCTTGGGCAACTTTTTTATCAACCAATCTTCCGTTGGCCACCCCAACCAAATCTTTCGGAACAGTAAGTGCAATACGCATGCTATCTACTTCGTCATACATGTGGTCTTTGTTGGGCCACCAAACACTTGCACCCAAGCCTTGACAAGATGTGGCCGCGAAAGGATTGTTGTTTTGGTCAATTCGCCATGAAAAACCACCGTCCCAAGGTGCGTTGACCGCTTTTTTGGGTTTTCCAGAGTATTTAATCGTTATGGCCTGTTGGCTTCCTTCAGGTTGCTTTGCAAGAAGGTTCACAAAATGCGCATTGCCTTCGGAAGTGTACTCCAATGGTTTTCCATTTTGGGAAACCGCCTCAATCATCAAAGGCGTTTGTAGGTCAAATTGAAGCTTGTTATGCGATTTTAAAACGGTATAGTGGATGGTGTTCTCTCCTGAAATGGTTTGGGTAGTTGGGTCAATCGCCACTTTGAGGTCGTAATAGGTCAAATCCCACCACGCCCTTTCTGGGGTAATGCTGCCGCGTAAGGTATCCTGTCGGGTAAAGTTTTGTCCAAACCCATTGAGGCTTATCAGTAAAACAAATAGCGTTGCGATTTTGATATAATGAGTCATTATGAAAATATCCTTTGGATTGTTTTTCATTCGGTTATTCATTGAAGTATTTCTTTTTAAAACGTACCCCGTGAACATAACACAAGGGTCCCAAAAGGGTATAAACAATTCCGGGTGATGCAAAACGAAGTCCTATTTGGGTCTTGGCCAACACAATGGAAAGCAGGGATACGAGAACATAAATCCCAAAATGCCTTGAAAAAAACAAAAGGTCGAAGTTTTTGGGTTCGCCACTTTTTTGAAAAGCCCTGAAATACATGAATGCCAAACACAAGAAGATAAAAAAGAAGCCTAAACTATAGAGTTGGAAAAGGGAGGAAAAATTTTCCAAGGTAATGGTAATAGAACCGGTCCAAGTATTGATAAGAGACTTTAGTGGGAAAATATAATACAGCACCACAAAGAGCAATACCGCGTTTAGCGCGATAATCCAATTGTCCATGTAGTTTGTACGTCGGAAGAAATTATAATGGGTATACCACAAAGCCACCAGTACAAAAAAACTTACGGCGAAACTTAAAAACGCCAACCAGTTGATTTGTAAGGCAGAATCACCGGTTTCGTTCCCAACGGATACCACCAAAAGGGTAGCTGCAAAGGCAAATACGCCATCGCTAAAGGCTTCTACCCGACTGATGTTATGTGGTAATTTCATGAGTGCTTACCGCAAAAACGTAACACGGCTTATTTTTCCGTTCTTCACTTCGTAAATCGCAACGGCGCGAAAACCGCCTCCATTTACGGTAACTTGTTCTTCATCGATGACCTTATTCCCGATGATCATCCGTGTTTTGATATCGCAATGGAGGTCAGGGGTATTGCTAAAAAAGGAGTCATAACCGCTTCGCATGTCATCCTGTCCTGTACTTAAGTTCTGCATGGGATAATTGAACAGGGCAATATCGTCGGTATAGGTTGCCATAAAGGCATCAATATCTCTATTGTTGTAGGCTTCAAGCTGAGTTCGTACAATACCCTCGGGTGAGGTCGCAACTTCCGTATCAAAAATAAAGGTCATGTCTACAATCTCTCCACCTTGAAGCGTATATATTGCCACTTGATAGGTGATTTCTCCATCTACCAGTGCCTTTTCCTTGTCGATGACATAAGGCCCTATGGCAATGCGCTGTAATACTTCTACGCTGGTTTTTTGCGTTTGCTCAAAAAATTGATTGTAGTTGTTTTTCATGGTTGCTCGACCTGTGTACAAGGTGTCTTTGGGAAAACTCTTCACTACAACATCTTTGGCATAACAAGCAGCAAAACCATCCAAATCCCTCGCGTTGTACGTGTCTACTTGTCGGTCTACGACAAAAGTATAGTCGGGTTCGGCCACTAAGGCCAAAGTGTTTTGCTCAGCATTTACGGCCATGCGGGAGATGTTTTTGATGCCCTTGTCTTTTAAGTTCACTAGCACCTTCCAGTCTTTGTCTTTTGTGGGATTCATTCCCAATACCTGTGTCCCTTTTCCAGTGAGCAGCATGCCGTTATTGAGCCAGCAAAAATCTTCAGAGCCAACTATTGAAATAATGGAATCCGTTGCCCCGGATTGGGGGTCCATCGACTTCAGCAGGGATTGACCATTCTCCTTGGAAACGTAGCTAAACCTATCAGAACCCGGAATTTTCAAAAGCGACCGGCCAACGTCTTTTTGGTATTTTCGAGTCGACCCCTCACCAAGATGGGCTACAATCAAATCCATTCGGTTTTCTTCCAAGACCGTAGCAGCCAAAGTGTTTTTATCTATCCAAAGTTGATACCCTACTTTCGCATCTTCCAAAATCTTTTTTGACTTTTGAGTTTTGGGATTGTATCGATACAACCTTTGCAAGCCTGTGGTATCCAATCCTATTGCAGCAACATCTTTGCTCTCTGGGATGGACATTGGTGAATACTCACCACGTACCGGCGTATACGTCAGCCATTTTTTTATTTCATTCTCAGGATTGTATTCCATTACATCTGTTTGTCCCCCTCGATTTGAGGAATAAAGGAGCATACCTTCTGGGGAAAAAAAAGGTTGGCTGTCATAGCCTGTATTTTGGGAAATATTTTTCATGCTGGTCAACGAAAACCCATTATTGGAGACGTCCAAGTCAAACAGATAAATCTCGGTTTCCATTTGGGAAAACCCAAGGTTGAAAAGCAATAGGAATGTTAGTAGCGGAAGGTTTTTTATCATTTTCCAGTGAAGGTTTTAAGAATTTCTCGAACGCGTTTGGTGCCTTCAACATAGTATTTGGCCTGGGTTTTTTTCAAGCCTACTTTGATGCTTACTGTATTTTGGGGCAACTCTTGGAACATAAATTCGTCCGTCCAGTCATCACCAATGGCAAAAATGAAATCATAGTCGGCTTCCCCAATCATTCTCACTGAAGCACGCCCTTTGTTAACGTTACTGCTTTTTACTTCCATGACTTTGTTTCCGTTTAGTACGCTAACGTCATCATTGCCAATAAGGCTCGTCAAAACGGTATTCAATTCGTTGGCCCGCTTTTCACCAAAATCGGGGTCGGTATTTCGATAATGCCAGGCGAGAGAATAGTTTTTCTCTTCAATGAAACTACCCGGAGTCCGGTCTACAAAAGATTCCAAGACAGGTTTTACTTTTTCCATCCATTCGCCTTTCACTTTTTCCAGCAGTTTAAAAGGCTCTCCTTTTTGGGATATCCATACACCGTGTTCCACTATCATGTTATACTTCTTATCCAAGAACCATTTCGCAAAGGTTTGCTTGTCGCGTCCGCTAATTAGGAATAAGGTGGTATCCGGTTGATGGTGCAATGCATCCAAAAGCTCATATAGTTCCTCATTGGGAACGGCTTTTTGCGGGTCTTTATGGAATCCAGTTAGCGTACCATCATAATCCAAGAATAGAATTCGTTTTTTCGCTTTCTGATATTCGGAATAAACCGTATCCAGTATTTCAGGGGATAATTTTTTAGTAATATTGGAAGGAATGATTTCACTTTTTTGCTTTAGGGCCGTCATGAATTCATTGGCCCAAACCTCTACGTTATAGCGTTCCAAACGGTTTTGTAAGAACATGTTACGGGCCATTTGTTCTTCCTTGGGCATGGTAATCGCCTGTTTTAAGGTATCAGCCTGCTGTTCAAAATTGTTGGGGTTAATCAAGAGCGCCTCGTTCATTTCATAGGCCGAACCTGCCATTTCACTTAGGATAAGCACGCCAGTCTTATCTGTACGCGTAGCAACATATTCCTTGGCAACCAGGTTCATGCCATCCCGCAAAGGAGTCAGCCAGGCAATATCACTGGATGTATAAAGGTCAATGAGATTCTCAAATGGCAGCGAGCGATAAAAATACCATATCGGGGTCCAATTTACGGTAGAAAGTTCCCCGTTGATTCTACCCACTAGTTCATCAATTTCTTTCTTTAAAAGTTGGTATTGCGGTACGTTGGAGCGGGAGGGTACGGCCAAAATAATCAACCGAACTTTTTCTTTGTATTCGGGATACTTGTTCAAAAAATATTCAAAAGCATTGATTCTTTTGGCGATGCCCTTACTGTAATCCAACCGGTCAATGGATAAAATGAGTTTGGTATCCGGGGCTGAAGCTTTGTGGTCATCCAGCTTTTTTTGCAAGTCCGAACGATCTTCTTGGGTATCCTCGGCATGCGATAGCGCCGCATCCTTGAATTTTTTATAATCGATACCCATTGGGAAGGAATCGACCTTTACCACTCTATTTTCCACATAGACATCGTTAAAACTCACTTCCAAACCAAGCAATCTTCGGACAGAGCTTAAAAAATGCCTTTCGTAATCATAAGTATGGAAACCAATAAGGTCGGCACCTAGCAATCCTTCGAGGACTTCTTCCCGCCAGGGTAGGGTTCTAAAAATTTCATAGGAAGGGAAAGGAATATGCAGAAAAAAACCCACTGAAGTGTTGGGTCTTTTTTCTTTTATCATTTGCGGTACCAACATCAATTGGTAATCATGCACCCAAATGATATCGTCTTCATTGGATTGTTCTATAATGACATCCGCAAATTTCTGGTTTACGGCTTTGTAGATATTCCAAAAATCCAGTTCAAATTCAGAATATTCCAAAAAATAATGGAACAAGGGCCATATGGTCCGGTTGCTAAATCCGAAGTAAAATCCGTCAATATCTTCATTGGTAAGGCTAACTTTTGAGCAACCGTGCTCAGCTAAGGCAGCGTCGATTTTTGATTCCAAGCTATCGGGAATTTCCTCTGCCGTAAGCCCAGACCACCCTATCCATAGGCTTTCGCTGCCCTTGTGGACTGATTTCATACCGGTGGCCAGACCTCCAACACTAGGAATGGCATTTAGGCCACCGTCACTTATTTGCAGTTGGACTGGCAGCCTATTGGAAATAATTATAGTTTTACTCATGAAAGGTCGTTGTTAGGA
>JBCBCH010000111.1:0-240 GCA_038530835.1 Bacteroidota bacterium
AAAAAACATATGAAATTGGTTCCATTTCAAAAGTGTTTACCTCCACTTTATTAGCTTATGAAGTCCACATGGGAAAGGTGGCTTTGGAGGATGAAATCGCAAGTTATTTTGATTTCCCATTCCACCAAGAGACACCTATTACATTAAAAGCCTTGGCGAACCATTCTTCCGGCCTACCTCGCTTGCCCCCCAATTTGGATTTGACGACAGTGAATCCGCAAAACCCATACAAAGACTATG
>JBCBCH010000111.1:250-7506 GCA_038530835.1 Bacteroidota bacterium
ATAAATATTCCAATTTGGGCGCTGGCTTATTGGGATATGTTTTGGCAAAGCAAGCAGGGAAGACCTATGAAACATTGTTACAAGCCAACATCGCGGAAAAGTATGGCATGAAAAACACCACTTCGCTGCGCGATAAGGTTTCTATGCCATTGGTTAGTGGATTGGATGCCAAAGGAAAGGAAACTTCAAATTGGGATTTTTCTGTATTGTCCGGAGCAGGAGGCATACTTTCTACCATGGAGGACATGACCAAATTCACAATAGCACACTTGGACACCAACAATAAAATACTCCAAATGACCACTCAAGAAACCATTCGGGCAAAAGACACAAAGAGCGTTGGGCTGGGGTGGCACTTGCTCAAATCGGAATCTGGAAAGGATTGGGTGTGGCATAATGGAGGAACCGGTGGCTACACTTCTTCATTGGCTTTTAACAAAGAAACCCAAAATGGCGTGATCATACTTTCCAACGTGTCAGGGGTGAGTCCCAAAATGGGGTATATTGATAAACTCTGCTTTCAGTTGTTGGAAAGTTTGGAGGCGGAATAAACGGCTAAATCAAAGAAGTCCAAAATGGATTCAAAACGAAAAGACCTCCTACAGAATGCAGGCACCCTCATTGCCTTGGTCATCAGTATTATTGCCATGGTAACCTCAATTTATGAAGCCAACATTTTAAAATCACAACAAAAATCCATGGTATGGCCCTATATGAGCGTTGGCACTAGCTATTCCAATGATGGTTTCAGTGCAACAGCTTTCAATAATGGCACGGGCCCCGCGATTGTAAAATCCATGGAGGTGAGCGTAGATGGCAAACCAGTGGAAACCATGCTGGATTTGGTGAAGATTTTAATGCCCGAGAGCAAGTTGGGGTACGATATTTTACGCCAACAGAAAATCAACCATTACGTTTTCAGACCCGGTGAGGAACTTGAAATTATTGGGTTCGCTTGGACCGATGAAACCCGAGAACTGGCTAAATTGATTTACCAACGGGTACGCATTCGCATCGGTTACGAATCCGTTTTGGGCGATAGTTGGATTTACGACTCCAAAGAAGATACCCATACCGAGGGGGAATTTGAACCTGAAGTGGATTACAAAAACTAATTCTAAAAATCACAGATGAGCCCATAGTGGTTTTTAGAAAAAACGGTAACACTTAGGTATTCACTTTGTCCTTATCAAAACCAATCATAGTGAACATCAAATGTACCTCCCTCCTTGCGGGGCTATTTCTGATGGGCATAGCGGCGAGCCAAGAAGTTCGCGAGATTACGGATGCCTTTCTCATGAAGCTAGGATATATTCAGCCCTAGTTTTGTTTGGAAATGGTTTAGTTCCTTTTCACTAGAAGGTACAATGCTTTTTTAGCAAGATTTGCACACGCTGAGTTCTACAAAATTCGGAACTTGAAACACGGTATGTAATGTATGGTAAACAATCAAGAACAAGTCCGCTATCTAGTATTTTGTATGCTAAATTTTATGCAGCAAACTTCGAATCGATTTTTCCAATATGAACAAAGAAATTCTAAATAGAAAAGGGGCAAGAAAGGTTCAAGACGTTCCAGAAGAAGTTCTGAAGTATTTGAATGAAGGTGCTTTGGAAACCGTCAATCTAACCGAGTGGTTGGCCATTGACCATGCAAAGTTGGTAAAAGCAGTTTTTCCAAAGTTTGGGGTTGAAGAGCAAACAATAGCACAGATTTCAAAAGCTATCCTTTCACAAAAGAAACCCACTGCAATGAGCACGACCAAGCTGGTTGGGACATTGCTTTACCAACAATATTCAAATTCAAAGATTTTTGAAGCGTTAATCGACCAAGTAAGCAATCATACCTCGGATTCGGTTAGGTGCTATGCCACCTATCTCATCGGATTAGATGATAAATTATCCATAAAGGAGAAACTGGAACAATCGCGAAAACTGATAGCCGACCATCATTTTGGCGTGCGTGAGGTGGTCTGGATGGCGCTAAGACCCGAAATCGAAAACAACCTTGAATCCGCCTTGGCTATTTTGAACACTTGGACGTCTGACCCTGATGAAAACATACGACGCTTCACTACCGAAGCTACCCGACCGAGAGGCGTTTGGTGCAAGCACATAGACCAACTTAAAGAACAACCCGAATTGGCCTTGCCGATTTTGGAAAACCTAAAATCAGACAAGTCTAAATATGTGCAAGACAGTGTTGGGAATTGGTTGAACGATGCAAGCAAGACCAGACCTGATTTTGTACAGGAACTTTGCGAAAAGTGGCAAAAAGAATCACCAACCAAGGAAACTGCGAAAATTATCAAAAGAGCAAGGCGAACGCTGGATAAAAAGTAGTAGACGAGTGTTTCTTTCGTGATATTACCCTACCAAACTTTTCCTTGTGGTGAAACCTTGATTATGGTCAAAAACAATCTTCCAGATTTAATGAAAATTCCCGAACTTCAAGGGTTTCCAAGCGAATATGCAAAACTTCAAAACCTTAAAGGAGTATTCGGAAGCTACGGGAATACCCGTGGCGAGATATGAGAACTTCGTAGTGAGGAGTTTTCAAGAAAACATGCCGACCGTGGTGCATCGAATGGCTGCCTTTCGACATGCTTTCTATGCCATTGCATTGAGGATTAACGGAGACGGGAAAGCATTGTCGAGCCATTACTCTGAATTTCCTGAAGGTTCCGTTGTTTTTTTTAATTCGCCGTTTCAAATTTTGTCATGGGATATTGCACCAAATTGGGAAGGCTACTATATCATGATGACAAGGGATTTTATCGCTCAGCATCATGTTTTTAAGGACTTTCTATCGACGTTTCCTTTTCTAAAAATTGATAAAGCAATTCCCTTTGAGGTAGATGAAACCGAAACTAGAGCGCTTTTGAACATCTTTCAGAAAATCAATGAAGAATATGAAGGGGATAAAAATGACAAGTTTGAGTTCATTAGCACCTATACCCTTCTATTGTTAAATCATATCAAACGGTATTTCAATAAGGAAACACCTGAAGAAAAGGCCACACAAATTATCAAAACAGCAGATTTAAACTTGGTCAGCCGTTATCAGGAATTGATTGAGGCGCATTTTAGGGAAAACAATGATTGGGACTATTCCAAAAACCTTCACTCGCCCAGTTTCTATGCTGAAGAATTGAACATTCATCCAAATTACTTGAACTCGGTCGTAAAAAGCAATTTGGGCATTACAGCGCTGCAATATATCCACAGGCATTTAGTACATCTAGCCAAATCATACTTAACGCAAACCAACTTGAGCATCAAGGAAATTGCGTACAACCTGCAGTTCGATTCCCCGAACAATTTCAACAATTTCTTTAAAAAACATACCCAAAACACACCAGGTCAATATCGAAAATCGGCCAGTGTTTGAAATTCATACTTCTTGATTTGTTTTCATAAATAGGCCAGCCTTGGTCTGGTCGCATCTTTGTATCAACAAAAAACGATTGATATGAAGAATTCAATAATCATCTTAACAAGTCTACTTACACTCACCTTAAACGCTCAAAAAATGAATGCTGTAACCGAAACCATAACCGCTCTTTTTATTGCTTCAGACAGTGCTGATTGGCATCAGGTAGAAAAAAAATTTGCGCCAACAGTGGTTTTGGATTATTCATCAATGAACGGAGTTGCAGCCGCTGAAGTCACGCCACAAGACATCATCAAAAGTTGGAAGAGCATGCTTCCAGGATTTGACGCTACCCATCATCAAATTGGTAATTTTTTGACTACCCAGAATGGAAATGCCGCGACGGTATTCTGCTACGGCACGGCAACACACTATTTGGAAAATAAGGGCGAAAATGTATGGACAGTCGTGGGGAGCTACGATTTCGACCTAATAAATAAAAAAGGAGAATGGCTAATCTCCGGAATGAAATTCAATTTCAAATATCAATCAGGGAATTTGGATTTACCACAATTGGCCATAAAAAAAGTAACATCTAAAAAATACATCATGAAAAAAGTAACATTTAAAAGTGGAGGTTTGGACCTCGTCGGAGACCTTTACTTACCAGCAAATTTTGAAGAAGGAAAACAATATCCAGCCGTTCCCATTTTAGGGCCGATGACCTTTGCCAAAGAGCAAGC
This sequence comes from Bacteroidota bacterium, assembly GCA_038530835.1. Lineage (GTDB taxonomy): Bacteria > Bacteroidota > Bacteroidia > Flavobacteriales > Flavobacteriaceae > Flagellimonas. Next base: position 4,366 of record JBCBCH010000111.1, read on the forward strand.
TCCTACCGAATATGCCAAGCGATTCGCAGAAAAAGGATACGTAGCATTGGCTTTTGACCCTAGGTTTCGCGGGGAAAGTGCTGGTTTGCCGAGGGAATTGGAAGACCCAATTGCCAAAGTTGAGGATGCCAAAGCTGCAGCTGAATATTTGGCTTCACTTCCTATCGTTAATAGTGAACAAATTGTAGGGTTCGCGTTATGCCAAGGCAGTTCAGAAATGCTACGCGCTGTTTCGGAAGACGCTATTTTTAAAGGATTGGTAACCGTAGCAGGACACTACCGCGATAGAGAAGGGGATGTTCAATGGATGGGCACCGAAGAGGCATTGGAAGAACGTATCGCGGCGGGTAAAGTAGCCCTAAACACCTATAAACAAACCGGAGAGGTGATCAAAGTGCCTGCTGTAGATGAAGAAAGAATGGATGTAGGCATGCCTGGGAAGTTCGTTTGGGACTGGTATCATGTATGGGCAGATAATGGGATATGGACAAACAACTATCCAAAAATGAGCGACGCTTTGTTGTTCGAGTATGAGTCTATTTCAGCCGCCGAAACATTGGATAAACCCTATCTTATGATTCATAGCGATAACAGCTTTTTGCCCGATGCAGCCAAACGACAATTTGATGCAGTCCCAGCAACAATGAAAAAACTACAATGGGAAGGCGAAACCGGACATCTTCAGTATTACGATGACCCAGCGATATTGGATAGAACAGCAGACCAAGCCATTGCATGGTACAATTCCATATTTGAATAACACACCACCTTTGTGTTTGAATTTTCAAGACGGTTTGGATGAAAGTCTAAACCGTTTTTGCGTTGAACCTCTGAGTTTTCTTTCGTCGTGATGCACCTTAAACGCATGAAACATTGCACTTGCCTTCGTCGCGGTGTATCGGTTCAAAAGGAACATAGGGATGGGTCTTTTGATTCTCCAAATCATTTTGATTGGGGATTTGATATTGCTGATGACTTAGGTCTTCGCAACGTATCATTTTTCATCTCTTCAGGGATTTCTTAAGTGCTTCTAGAAGAAAACGAATGATTTAGGCGTTGTAAGTGATTAAACCAATTACTACTTCAAGAGTCTATAAAAGAAAACCAACGATGAGAAAACCAATCACCCTTATCCTACTTCTTCTTGTCTTTTTCTCTTGCGATACAGACGACGGCGACCCAACTGCCACGATTGCGCCGACAAATTCGGAAATCAAAAAAGGAATCTTTGGACTGAGGGATGGCGCGGTATTATCCGATTTAGGTGCAGAATACACCCGGATTATCACTTGGGATTCGGACATCAAAGCAATTTATGCTGACGTAGACAATGGAGTGCCTTTGGAGAACAACCTGTACTACAATCAAATAAAAGGGATTTACGACAATGGTGTTAAAATCATCGTAACCCTAAGATGGCCCGACCAAAACTCAGCTGACCCGGCACTTTATGATAGAGTGCCCCAAGCACAAGACAGAATTGAATCCCTTGACTTGCTATCGCGGTTTTTGAATGATTTTGGGCCTTTGTTGGAGATTTATTCCGTGCAAAATGAGGTTGGGGGACTTGGCCCGGGCACCTATACCGAAGAAAATATGGTTAATGCCGGAAGTGGAAGCCCTGCCGCACTTTGGTGGCAAGATATTGTGCAGAGGGTAGCCTTCGAAAAGGAAAGCAACCCAAATTTGATGCATTTGAAGATTGGCTCGCCCGTACCCGTTTTGTTAAAAAGATTGGTTTTTGATAGTTCTGGTTTGCCACAAACTAATATTGACTTTTTCTATGAAACAGTCGCCTTTGGCAACGAATATTGCGATTATGTGGATTTGCATTTGAACACATTCAGTTTATCGGAATATGAAGAAACCTTGTTTTTTTTGAACGGGCTGGTAACCCAACCCATGATGGCCACGGAATGGTCGGAAGTAAGTTCTGCCAATGCGTACATCGCCCAGCCCATTTCAAGAGAACTAGCGTCTTTTGCAGAGGATATAAACTATACTATTCCAGGAACTGTAACCACAAATGATGAGCTGGTTGAGTACCTGTACAACAACCCAAGCACTATGGATTTTTGGCAATTTATGGTACAAGAATCTAATTACGAAGAGGGATTTATGGAACAAAGTAGCGCATTGCTTTCCTCGGCAGGCTTTGAAATATTGTGTTGGAACAGTGGTTGGCAAGAAGGACTGACCGCTTATGATTTGAGAAGTTTTTACGCTACAAAAACAGTAAGCTCGGCCAACAACGAACTCAGCAGTTTCACAAACGAATTCAAAAACTTATAGTCCTACCCATAAGGGGACATACTGGTTTTTCCCAGAAATTTCGGAACTTATTACCCCGATAAACAAGCACTAACAAAAAAAGACCAACCTATGAAAACAACAACCTTTCTCACCTTTGTGGGCGACCAGTGTGGCAAGGCCAAAGAAGCCATGGAATTTTATACTTCGCTATTTCCTAATTCAGAAATCAAAAGCATCACGCATTACGCTCCAGGAGAGGGTGGTGGCACCCCAGAACTCGTCAAGTATGGGGTTTTTACGCTAGACGGAACCGAATACCGCGTATCGGAAAGCAACTATGACCATAAATGGTCTTTTTCACCTGGGGTATCTCTTTTTGTGGATAGTAACTCCGAGCAGGAAATAGAAACCTTGTTTGAAAAACTGGTCGCCAATGAAGGCATGGTCATGATGCCGTTGGACAACTACGAAACCGGCGACTATGGCTTTGGCAAAAAATTTGGCTGGGTGCAAGACAAATACGGCATCTCTTGGCAGGTGAACCTTGAGGATTAATTTTGGAACCCGTCATTTCGAGTATTTCCGTAGCGCTTGGTGCGAAGGAAATGTATCGAGAAATGGCACCCCCCAAGCAAAACCTAGTTCTCGATACGCTCCGCACTCGAACTGACGGTTTTTAATCATTTAGAAAAATCCCTAAACCTTTGAACCCTTACCCTTTGACCTTTCGACCTTCGACTTTGCGACCCTTCACCTTTTACCCTTCTACATTGGACCTTTTGACCTTCGACTTTGCGACCCTTCACCTTTTACCCTTCTACATTGGACCTTTTGACCTTCGACTTTGCGACTATGGCTTTGGCAAAAAATTTGGCTGGGTGCAAGACA
>JBCBCH010000112.1:0-1832 GCA_038530835.1 Bacteroidota bacterium
AGATAGTTTTCAGCCCATTCATACACCCAAGGATGAAGAGGAATTTCTTCTAAAACCCATGAACTGCCCACACCATTGTGAAATATATAAGGTGTCCCCTTTGAGTTACAAGGACTTACCCAAACGCTATGCTGAATTTGGTACCGTTTACCGTTACGAACAAAGTGGGGAACTTCATGGTTTGACTCGTGTAAGAGGATTTACGCAAGATGATGCTCATATCTTTTGCACCCCAGACCAACTGCTATCGGAGTTTAAAAATGTAATTGATCTGTCTTTATATGTATTGAACTCCCTAGGTTTCGACAATTACACGGCGCAAGTATCCGTTCGTGATTTACAAAAACCCGAAAAGTATATAGGAAGCACAGAGAATTGGGAAAAAGCGGAAAAAGCCATTATTGAAGCGGCTGAGGAAAAAGGACTTAAATATACCATAGAAGAAGGTGAAGCAGCCTTTTATGGTCCTAAGTTGGATTTTATGGTCAAAGATGCCTTGGGTAGAAGCTGGCAATTGGGAACTATTCAAGTGGATTATAACCTTCCCGAACGTTTTGACCTAACCTATAAAGGAAGTGACAATGAGTTGCACCGTCCTATTATGATTCACCGCGCACCCTTTGGAAGCTTGGAACGTTTTGTGGCCTTGTTGTTGGAGCATACCGGCGGAAACTTCCCCTTATGGTTGATTCCAAATCAAGCTATAGTACTGCCTGTCAGCGAGAAACATGAAAAATATGCACAAAAAGTTTTAAATTCTTTAGAAAATCACGAAATTCGCGCGCTCATTGACGACCGTAACGAGACGGTTGGCAAGAAAATAAGGGAGGCGGAGATGCAAAAAATTCCTTTTATGCTCATCGTTGGGGAGCAAGAGGAAAACAGCGAAAAAATATCAGTGAGAAAGCATGGTGGTGAGGATTTAGGCGCATTGGATATCGACTCCTTTTCTGACTTGGTCGCTTCTGAAATAAGTGGTACCTTAAAGTCGTTCTAGTAAAGTTTTGTTGAATTAAAAAGAAAAGTCATAGCAATACGAAGAAGATTTAGGCCCCAACCTAGGAGGGAAAACAAAAACCCTCACAAAATTAACAAAGACATTTCCGTACCAGAGGTAAGACTCGTGGGCGATAATGTTGAAATGGGAGTGTATCCAACTTCCAAAGCCTTGGCAAAAGCACAGGAATTGGAATTGGATTTGGTGGAGATTTCTCCAAAAGCCAGCCCTCCTGTTTGTAAAATAATGGATTACAAAAAGTTCCTTTACGAACAAAAGAAAAGGGACAAGGCGCTAAAAGCGAAAGCTTCAAAGGTGGTTGTAAAAGAAATTCGATTTGGTCCACAAACTGATGACCATGATTATGAATTCAAAAAGCGCCACGCCGAGAAGTTTTTGAAAGACGGTGCAAAATTAAAGGCATACGTCTTTTTCAAAGGACGTTCCATCGTATACAAGGATCAAGGTGAGATTCTCTTATTGAAACTCGCACAAGAATTGGAAGAGCTTGGAAAAGTGGAACAAATGCCAAAATTGGAAGGAAAGCGAATGACCATGTTCATCGCTCCCAAAACAAAGAAATAAAGCCGAAAGGTTTTAGATATAAGCGGGATATCGGAATTTCCGATACATAATTGAGAAAAAGCAGACAATGCCTAAGATGAAAACAAAATCCAGTGCCAAAAAGCGTTTCAAGCTTACCGGTACTGGTAAAATCAAAAGAAAGCACGCTTTTAAGAGTCATATTTTGACCAAAAAATCTAAAAAGCGTAAGCTAAAGTTGACCCATTCCACTTTTCCAAGCTCTTCCAATTCTTGTGCGAGTTTCAATAAG
>JBCBCH010000112.1:1842-7486 GCA_038530835.1 Bacteroidota bacterium
CGCCGAACATGCCGTCGCGAAAGTACTGCTTGAATTCACCGTGAGCGCGATGATCCGCGAGTCCCGGGTAGTTGACCCATTCTACTTTGGTACACGAATCGGATGTCAACAGTATTAAAGAGCAATTGCGATTGAAGTAATCGCTCATTCGGTAAATTATTAACCCTGGAGTCGGGCTCAAACAAAGTGTCAATTTATATTGACCGCCTGCTACAAAAAAAGTAAAAGAAATGCCACGATCAGTAAACTCAGTTGCTTCAAGAGCTAGAAGAAAGAAAGTGATGAAGCAAGCTAAAGGTTACTTTGGAAGACGTAAAAACGTTTGGACAGTAGCCAAAAACGCGGTAGAAAAAGCAATGCTTTATGCTTACCGTGATAGAAGAAACAAGAAAAGAACTTTCCGCGCCCTTTGGATTACCCGTATAAACGCTGGTGCAAGACAACATGGTTTGTCTTACTCACAGTTTATGGGTAAAGTGAAAGCCAATGGAATCGAATTGAATCGTAAGGTTCTTGCAGATTTGGCCATGAACCATCCTGATGCGTTCAAAGCTATCGTTGAAAAAGTAAAATAAACAAACTACTCCCGCTTTTTAAAAGTCCTGCTCCATCGAGTGGGACTTTTTTTATTTTAGGTGTTATGCCTATATTTCATTGTGAGAAACTTTGTCTTTTTTTCCATTATCATATGTGTCATGGCAAAAGGTATCTGCCAAGAAGAAGACTTCAGGTTTTTGGCATTGGGAGATAGTTACACTGCTGGAACCGGTGAGTTACCAAAAAACAGTTGGCCCGTCCAACTTGTATCCTCGCTAAAGAAAAAAGGAATTACAGTTACAGAATCCCTTGTCATCGCCAAGGCAGGATGGACCACATCTGACCTTCTCCAACAATTAAAAGAACAAAAGCCAGATTCAGATTTTAATTTGGTTTTCTTGCTTATTGGTGTGAACAACCAATACCAAGGTATTGACCCTGCTCTTTTTGAAAAGGAGTTTCTTTTATTATTGGAGCAATGCATTTTATTCGCCAACAATGACCCATCAAGAGTATTCGTTCTTTCCATTCCAGACTGGAGTGTTACGCCATTCGCAAAATATAAAGCGAAGGAAAAGATTGTGGAGGAACTAGATGCCTACAACGCCTTTATTGAAGCAGAAGCAAAAAAACAGAACGTTACCTTTATTGACATCACTAAAATATCCAGAAATGCTGAAGTCAATTCAGCGCTGATTGCTTCCGACAGTCTTCACCCATCAAAACGTATGTACAAGCTTTGGGTGAAAAAGATTCAAAAGAAGGTGTTGAAATAGTCTGCGAGTCAACTAAGCTTACATCCCAAAAGCAGTCAGCACCAAGTTCCTGCCTGAAGCATAATCCCGATGTTCACACAAATAGATGCCCTGCCAAGTTCCGAGGTTCAGACGCCCTCCAGTGATAGGGAGTTGTACTGAATTACCCAACAAGGAAGCTTTGATATGGGCGGGCATATCATCCGGCCCCTCATAGGTGTGTTTATAATAGCTTGCCCCTTCCGGAACCATAAGATTGAAGTGACTTTCAAAATCGACCCGCACCGTTGGGTCTGCATTCTCGTTTATGGTCAGGGCAGCCGAGGTGTGTTTGATGAATACTTGAAGAAATCCTGTATCAATATCCTCAATCTGCGGTAGGGCATCCAAGACTTCATGCGTAATAAGATGAAAACCTCGGTTTCGAGCGGTCAAACGTATTTCCTTTTGATAAAACTTCATGGGTTGAAAATAATACAAACTTTACTTCATTCTCCTTTCAAGTTCTACCTTTGCGGCTTGAACCCAAACTATGGATTTATCCAATATCAAGATGGTCGTTTCCGATATGGACGGAACGCTATTGAATTCCAATCATGAAGTTAGCCCAAGATTCTTTGAGCAATTCGGACAGCTCAAAGCAAAAGGTATTCAATTTGTTGCTGCTAGTGGGAGACAATACCATAGTATGGCCGAAAAACTTTCGTCCATCAAGGATGATATCATCTTCATCTCCGAAAATGGGGCATTGGTCAAAAAAGGAGAAAATGAAATATCCGTTACGCCAATTCCTTCAGGTTTGCAAAGTGATTTACTATCCATTGTTGAAAATATCGATGGGGCCCATGCGATGCTTTGTGGCAAGTATACGTCTTACTTTGATGGGAAATCCATTCCATTTTTGGAACAATTGAAAGAATATTACGCCTCCTACGAAATCGTTGATGACTTTGAAGCGGTTAAGGATGAAATCGTGAAAATTGCTGTGTATCATGGTCAAAGCGCCGAAACCTTCATTTATCCGAAAATGAAACACCTCGAAAACCAAGCAAAGGTCAAAGTTTCGGGGCAACACTGGGTAGACCTCAACCATAAAAAAGCGCACAAAGGCAATGCGTTGCTAAAAGTTTTGGATACCTTCGGATTACAAACTTCAGAAGTTTTGGTTTTCGGTGACTATAACAACGATTTGGAGATGTTGGCACTGGCAGAACATAGTTTTGCTATGGCCAACGCGCATCCCAATGTAAAACGAGTGGCCAACTTCCAAACGGCAAGCAATGATGATTTTGGAGTGGAACGTATTTTAGAACAACTTGTATGACCGATGTCGATTTGCTTATCAAAAAATTTGACCTGAAACCCCATCCAGAGGGCGGGTATTTCAAGGAAACGTATAGAAGCTCGGGAGTCATACAACAGGGCGCCCTTCCTGAAAACTACGAAGGAAGCAGAAACCACTCCACCTGTATTTATTTTTTGCTGACGTCAGACGCTTTTTCGGCCTTTCACAGGATAAAACAGGATGAGATTTGGCATTTTTATGCGGGTTCGCCCTTGAAACTACACGTGATTTCTGAAAAGGGTGCATATTCTGAGCATACGATAGGCAACAATTTCTCTGATGGACAAGTACCACAGTTTATTGTGTCGGGCGGTGACTGGTTTGCGGCAGAAACGTTTCAACCTAATAGCTACTCCTTTGTTGGATGTACCGTAGCTCCAGGGTTTGAATTTGCAGACTTTGAATTACCCGAGAGAAAGGAGCTTATCACAAAGTTTCCCAAACATGCGGGAATCATCACTACGCTAACGCGTGCCTAGCTTTTACTTCCTTTTTAATTCAAAAAGCGCTTTTGCGCTTAAGAAAGTGTAAGTTACGAGTGCTTTTATAAGGGTCTTTTCTGTGTTAAAGTTTTGGGATTAGTAATCCCTTAACAGCTCTAGGTTTGATGTTTGCCTAACTTCTACTATAAAATCTTCAATCATGAAACAGTTTTTACCTCTTTTGCTTGTGCTTTTATCTTTTGGTATTTCTGCTCAAGAGAGCCCTGCTGAAACTCCTCCACCCGAGCGACTTACATTTGATACGTTTTCCTATCCAGATTTTTTTGCCGGAGAACGACATGCTATGTTCGCGCTCAATTACAAAATTTCTGATACTTTTCATGCAGAACTACAAACCTTTTATGACACCTATCTAACCAGCAATAGGACTAGGTCAGGTTTACGTTTCAAAAAATATCTCAGTCCCAGGTTTTATGTCTATTCCGGCGGCGAAATTGAAATTGCACAAGATAAATTAGGGTCTCCTGGTTGTGGAACCCCTCGTGTCGGAATTCTTGGGGGAGTGGGATACCATCTTAAAGATAACTTCGTCGTAGAGGCAGGCTTCAATTCAGCAATAAATGCAAGCAGCTATGGGGCTTTCGGAGAATCTGAAATTGCAATGCCCATGATGAGCACGGTCACTGGCAGGATTCGGTTTTGATGTCTGGCTAAATCCTAAGTCTTCTGCTTCTTCTTTCTCGCTGCCGGGAAAAGCACATTGTTCAAAATTAGCCGATAGCCTGGTGACGTTGGATGTAGTTCCAACTCGGTTTTGGGGTCTCCTACCCTGTGCTGGTAGTCCTCAGGGTCATGTCCGCCGTAATAGGTAAAAAATCCTTTTCCTTTGATGCCATGCACATAGCGGGCTTCGCTATTCTGATTATTTTCGCCAAGCACCAATACTGTTGATTTGACTTGTTTTCTCGTAAAAGCCGTGGTTTGCCCCATAAAACCTTTTACCAAAGTGGTGTGGTTTTGAGTAAGCATCGTAGGAACAGGATCCCATTTGGCCGAAAACTCCATTAAGGAGAAATAATCATACTCTTTAGCTATGTTTTGTCTTTTGTTGGTCATATCAATGGAAGAGAACTCATAGCGCAGCGGGTTTCTTTCCAAGGTGAAGTTGGTGAACGCAAATGTGTTTTTGAAGTCCAGTTTCGCCTGATAGTTGGCATCCGAAGGGTCGCCATCGAACATTGGCTCACAAATATCTGTGTTCATCGCAGCCAAAGCAATATCGAAACTATCCGTTGCCGAACACATCGCGAACATAAAACCACCACCAATTACATAATCTCGAATGGTAATGGCAACTGCCTTTTTCTGTTCGGAAACTTTATCATACCCCAATTTCGCGGCCAAAGCTTCTGCCTCTTCTTTGTTTTTGATGTACCAGGGAGCGGCCCGATAAGCACCATAAAATTTTCCATATTGCCCGGTAAAATCTTCATGATGCAAGTGCAACCAATCGTATAGAAGCAACTTGTTGTCCAGCACCTCCTCGTCATACACGGTCTCATAGGGTATTTCCGCATAAGTGAGAACCATAGTCACAGCATCATCCCAAGGTTGGTTTCCCTTAGGAGAATAGACCGCTATCTTCGGAGCTTTCTCCAGTACAACTGCCTCTTGGTTTTGGGAAGGACTGCTGATATCATCCAGAATTTGTTGTGCTTGGGCATCGGAAAGGACTTCGAAAGAGACCCCGCGAATCTGGCATTCTTTGCGAATAACTTCTCCATCTGGCAACAAAAAGGAACCGCCCCGATAGTTCAGCAACCACTGTACTTTTTGTTGTTTCGTCAGCACCCAATACGTTATACCGTAGGCTTTCAAATGATTTGCCTGACTTTCGGCATCCATGGGCAAAAGAATCATGGAAGCATTCCCTTTCCAAAAGAAAAAGAGGGCAAAAAGAAGTATGAAAAAAGTACTGTTTCGTTTGGAAAAACTGGAAATTTCTTTAGAACGGCACGTCATTATCATCCGGGTCATCTTGGTTCATAGCGCTTCCAAAAGCTTCGTCAGCACTAGGCAGATTTGGCGTGATGAAAGGATTCTGCTCATCCGAATTCATTTTGGATTGGAACTCGAAAGGTGAATCAAAGTCCTCTAAGTTATCAAATTTACCGAGTGACCCAATGAACTTTAACCTAATGTTGTCTAATCCACCATTACGGTGTTTCGCCACAATAAACTCTGCTTGACCCTGTGTTGGGGTTCTTTCTTCATCATCCCATTCGTCGATTTTGTAGTATTCTGGACGATAAATAAAGGAAACAATATCCGCATCTTGCTCAATGGCTCCTGACTCCCTAAGGTCAGAAAGGATTGGGCGTTTGCTCCCTCCTCGGGTTTCCACGGCCCGCGACAACTGTGAGAGCGCAATTACGGGAACATTCAATTCTTTGGCCAAGGCCTTCAAGTTTCTAGAGATGGTTGAAATCTCTTGCTCACGGTTACCGCCTTTTTGACTACCTCCTGCAGTCATCAACTGCAAGTAATCGATGATGATCAACTTG
>JBCBCH010000113.1:0-7476 GCA_038530835.1 Bacteroidota bacterium
GGTAAAGTTGCACACATTGGATACATGCGGGCGATGGTTTTCACCATCTTTTTGGTATTGCGGTTTATAGGAAGTCATCCAAGCGCCGCCACGCTTGCCGGGTCTGGGATGAAAATCCGCATAAAAAAGCGAAATGAAACTACCCGTGCTATCCTTTACTTCATACGTTTTAACATCTTCATGGTACTTTTCAACATTTGAGACCGGAACGAAACGCAAATCAAACAACTTTTCCGCTACTTTGAATACCCCATCAATCACGTTTTCCAGTTTGAAGTAGGGCTTTAGCTTTTCGTCATCCAAACTAAACTTCTGTTGTTTTAATTTTTCGGCGTAGTAGGCGCCATCCCATTTTTGCAAGGTATCGATGCCATCCATTGCTTTGGCAAAGGCCTCCATTTCGGCAAACTCCGCTTTTGCAGCGGGCTGTGCTTTTTCCATGAGCTCGTTCAAAAAGGACGTTACTTTTTCCGGAGTACCTGCCATGCGTTCTTCAAGTACAAAATCGGCATGGGTGCTGTAACCCAAAAGGTTCGCACGTTCATGCCTCAGGGCAACGATTTGAAGCACATTTTCTTGATTGTCCCGCTCATCCCCATGAAAGCCTTTGCTGCCAAACGCCGCAGAAAGGGTTTTTCGGAGTTCCCTGTTTTTTGCGTATTTCATAAAAGGAACGTAGCTAGGATAATCCAGAGTGAATACCCAACCTTCCTTTTCTTTGGACTGTGCGGTTTGCGCTGCTGCTTCAATAACCCCTTCGGGCAGTCCTTTTAAATCGCCCTCATCGGTGATATGAAGTTCGTAAGCATTGGTTTCCGCCAATACATTTTCGCCAAACTTCAATTTTAATTGCGCAAGGGATGCATCAATTTCCCGAAGTCTTTTTTTGTCCTTTTCCCCCAAATTCGCGCCATTGCGACTAAAACTTTTGTAACGCTTTTCCAGAAGAGTGGTTTGTTCCTCGTTCAAGCTTAGATTTTGTTGGCTTTCATAAACCGTCTTGATTCTTTCGAATAGTTTTTGGTTGAGGTTGATGTCGTTTGAGAACTGTGACAGCAATGGAGAAACTTCTTGGGCAATCTGCTGCATTTCAGGATTGGTCTCCGCTGCATTGAGATTGAAAAAAATACTGGAGATTCTATCCAAAGTCTTACCAGAATATTCCAATGCTTCTATGGTATTTTCAAACGAAGTGGGTTCCGGATTTTCTGCAATCATATCGATTTCTGCTTTGGCCGAATCTATGGCCGCTAGAAATGCAGGCTTGAAATGTTCATTTTTTACTTTTTCGAAAGGGGCAGTATCAAAAGCCACTAAAAGTGGATTCTCCATAGGTTTTTCGTATTTCTTTTTTAGGATTTTAGGCTTTTTGCGCCTTGAATGACTTTTTCCTTAAGTCCTTGTTTGTATACTTCAACTTTATCGCGGACACATTTGTCTGAAGACCCAATAATCTGTGCTGCAAGAATTCCTGCATTTTTTGCACCGTTTAGGGCAACAGTAGCAACAGGAACGCCACCCGGCATTTGTAAAATGGAAAGTACCGAATCCCAGCCATCAATGGAATTACTGCTTTTTACAGGGACGCCAATTACCGGTAGGGGAGAGAGGGAGGCTACCATGCCAGGTAGATGGGCCGCGCCGCCAGCCCCGGCAATAATTACCGAAAACCCTTCCAAATGGGCATTTTTGCCAAATTCAAAGAGCTTTTCTGGTGTTCTGTGGGCAGAAACGATATCAACTTCTACTGGAATGTCAAATCCTTTTAGAATCTCAACAGCATCCTGCATGACCGGTAGGTCACTGGTGCTCCCCATAATTACAGCTACTTTGCTCATAGGTTTATCGGCTTACAACTTTTATTTTTTCTTTGACCTCTTGCGCAACGGTTCGTGCATTTTGCATATCCACGTCCACAATGGTCACATGCCCCATCTTTCGAAAGGGTCGGGTCTGTTTTTTACCATACAAATGTGGGGTAACTCCTGGCAACCCCAGAATATCGTCCATGTTTAGATACTGCACATCTCCAGTATGCCCCTCTGCACCTACCAAATTTACCATAACTCCGGCAAGTTTGCTGTCGGTATTGCCCAAAGGCATATCCAAAACAGCGCGCAAATGTTGCTCAAATTGATTGGTATAACTGGCTTCAATGCTATAATGCCCGCTATTGTGGGGTCTAGGGGCCACTTCGTTGACCAAAATAGCATCTGTTTTGGTAAGGAACATCTCCACAGCCAACAAACCAACATGTTGCATTTTCTGGGCAACCAATAACGCTGTTTCTCTTGCCTTTTCTGCAACTTCCAATGGAATCCGGGCGGGACAAATAACATACTCCACTTGATTGGCTTCTGGATGAAATTCCATCTCCACCACAGGATAGGTTACCATGTCCCCGCTAGGGTTTCGCGCCACGATTACCGCCAATTCGGTAGTAAAATCCACGAACTGCTCGGTCAGACACTCGACATCTGGCAAGGCAGCGATATCCTCTTTATTCCGAACTACTTTAACACCCTGTCCATCATAACCGAATCGTGCACTTTTCCACACGAATGGAAAACCCAAACTACCCTCTTGATATGCCTTTTCAATTTCTGAACTACCCGCAAACCGTGTAAAGGGTGAGGTTGGAATTCCATTTTCTTCGTAAAAGGTTTTCTGAACACCTTTGTTTTGGATGGTTCTAAGCGTTTTTGCACTTGGGAATACCTTTTTTCCATTCTTTTCCAAAACCTCCAGTGCGTCTACGTTCACATTTTCGATTTCAATCGTGAGCACATCCACATCCTGTCCAAATTGCACAACACTTTCAAAATCCAACAGGTCTCCTTGTACAAATTCGTTGCAGGCGATTCGGCATGGTGCTTCCGCGGAAGGGTCCATAACCTTGGTGCGAATGTCCCATTTTCTCGTTTCCGTGAGGAGCATTTTGCCGAGTTGTCCGCCTCCTAAAATTCCCAAGGTGAATGGGCTTGAAAAAACATCCATGAGCTAAAATTGGAATAGCCACAAAAATAATGGAAATCCGTCAAGCCGTAAAGTGCTTAGCGTAAACCAGCTAAAGAAATGTTATCTTTGCCCCTTGAATTCAAACCAACGCCGCCTTGATAAAACTTCATGACAAATTCTTCAAGCCTTTTTTATCGGAGGAGGAGATTTTGAGCGCCATCCAACGTATGGCTCAAGAAATTGCGGCAGATTACGAGGATAGCATCCCTGTTTTCGTAGGAGTTTTGAACGGAGCGTTCATGTTTGTGTCCGATTTTCTTAAGGCCTATCCCAATCCATGTGAAGTTTCTTTCGTCCGGCTCAGTTCGTATCATGGCTTGACTTCTACTGGAATTGTGGAGAGCCTACTGGATGTCCCGGAAGAGGTTGAGGGCAAAAGCGTGGTAATATTGGAAGACGTTATCGATACCGGTCGGACGCTAAAGCAGTTGGTGCATTTGTTTTCAAACACTAACGTAAAAGAATTCAAAATTGCCTCCCTTTTTTACAAACCCAGTGTGTATAATGGTGAATATACCATCGACTATGTAGGCATGGAGATTCCAAATAATTTCATTGTCGGTTACGGATTGGATTACAACGAATTGGGACGCAATTTGAGAGCAGTATATCAACTAAATGAATCACATATGATTAACCTTGTGCTTTTTGGCAAGCCAGGTGCTGGGAAAGGAACCCAAGCTGGGTTTTTGAAGGAAAAGTATAACCTCAAACACATTTCAACAGGAGATGTTTTTCGTTATAACATGAAAAATGGAACCGAACTTGGCAAGCTTGCCAAATCGTATATCGACCGAGGAGATTTGGTTCCAGACGAGGTTACCATCAACATGCTAAAAGATGAGGTAGAAAAGAATCCTGAAGCTGCTGGGTTCATTTTTGACGGGTTTCCGCGCACCGCGGCCCAAGCGCAAGCGTTGGACAACTTTTTGGAAACGAAAGACATGAAGGTAAATGCAACGATAGCCCTTGAGGCGAATGACGATGTTCTCGTGGCCAGATTGTTGGAACGCGGAAAGGAAAGTGGCCGTTCCGATGATCAAGACGAATCCAAAATTCGAAATCGCTTTGATGAGTACAACGAAAAGACTGCCCCTTTGCGCAAATATTATGAAAAGCAAGGAAAGTTCCATTCTGTGAACGGTATCGGAGAAATTACCGAAATCACAGAACGGTTAAGCGCTGTTATCGACGCATTATAGTCAAAATTCTTTTTGCCTTTTAAAACTATCCAATGACCGAGGGCAACTTTGTAGATTACGTTAAAGTACATTTGGCCTCAGGAAACGGTGGTAAAGGTTCTGTACACCTTCATCGTGAAAAATACGTTGCCAAAGGCGGCCCAGACGGGGGTGATGGGGGTCGTGGTGGTCATGTTGTCATTAAGGGAAACAAAAATCTTTGGACACTGGTCCATTACAAATTCAAAAAACATTTCAAGGCGGGTCACGGGGAACACGGTAGCAAGAACCGTAGTACAGGAGCCGACGGTTTGGATGTCTACTTGGAAGTACCCCTTGGTACGGTAATCCGCGATACGGAAACCAACAACGTCCTTTTCGAAATCACTGAAGATGGAGAAGAACGCATCGTTTTGGAAGGTGGCAAGGGTGGAAGAGGGAATTGGCATTTCAAAAGTCCCACCAATCAAACCCCTCGTTATGCCCAACCTGGAATTCCCGGTCAGGAAACCCAAGTAACTCTGGAGTTAAAAGTATTGGCCGATGTTGGTCTGGTCGGATTTCCCAATGCAGGAAAATCCACTTTGTTGTCGGTTATGACCTCTGCAAAACCGAAAATTGCCGATTACGAGTTCACCACATTAAAACCCAACCTTGGTATCGTTCAACATCGTGGATTCACCAGTTTTGTGATGGCCGATATTCCAGGAATTATTGAAGGGGCAGCTGAGGGAAAAGGTCTTGGACATTACTTCCTTCGTCATATCGAACGCAATGCGACCTTGTTGTTTCTTATCCCAGCTGATAGTAAAGAAGTGTCTTCTGAATATCAAATTTTGTTGGATGAGCTTCGGCGCTACAATCCGGAATTGTTGGACAAAGACCGCTTGGTTGCCATCTCCAAATCGGATATGCTGGATGAGGAATTAATGGCAGAAATGAAGGCTGAGTTGGCCAAGGATATTAAAGATACTCCCGTACTTTTCATTTCCTCGGTTGCACAACAAGGTATCCAGGAATTGAAGGACCAACTTTGGACGCTATTGAACGAATAGCAGGTTTTTCTTCGAAGTAGTACCCCATTATTCCGTAACTTTAGTTTTAAAGCGAAGAGCATGAAAAAAGCATTGCTATTGGGTGTTTTGGGTTTTCTTGCGTCCTGTAATGCCGTTAAAGTAGACTATGATTATGACAGGGGTACCAACTTTTCCAACTATGCCACCTACAACTACTTTTCAGATATGAATTCGGGTTTAAGCCAATTGGACGAAAGACGTTTGCTTCGTGTTTTGGATTCAACCTTAAGCACAAAAGGATATAAACTTTCAGAAGAACCTGATTTCTTGATCAATATCCTCAGTAATGAATACCGTCGTAACTCAGGAAACAACGTTGGCGTTGGTGTTGGGGGTACTGGTGGTAATGTTGGTGGTGGGCTATCGGTTGGAATTCCCATCAGTTCGGGAGGATTGCAACGAATGATTCAATTCGACTTTGTGGATGCTGATAGGGATGCGCTTTTTTGGCAAGCGGTAAGTGATAGCGGCTATCGCGACAATGCTTCGCCCAGTGTACGTGAAGATATGTTGAGGGCTGTAGTGGCAAAAGTATTTTCCAAGTATCCGCCCGAAAAGAAGTAAATCCGTTCACGAAGATAAATTTACCACTGACCATATTTCATTCGAAAAATGCGTTTGGTCAAAATACCTTTGGTAAGATTTGTAACATATGCTTTTTTAAAAAGTCTTATCGATAGTAAATCCCAAAAAGAGGAAATCAAAAACAACAAAATGAAAAGAACACAACAATTACAATGGACTTTGGGCGTCCTTTTAGCCCTTATGTCATGTTTTTCCCTACATGCTCAAGATATCATCGGTTCCTGGCACGGTAGCATCGAGGTACAGGGTACCGAAATGCCCCTGGTTTTCAATGTCATGGAGGAAGAAGGCACTCTTAAATCCACCATGGATAGTCCTTCACAAGGCGCCACCGACATTCCAATGGACGAAACTTCCTTTGAAGAAGGGAAGTTGACCATTGCTTTTAAGAAAGCTGGCATCAAGTATGTAGGTGAATTGAAAGGTGAAAATTTGGAAGGAACTTTTTCTCAAGGTGGTATGGAACTACCCCTAAAAATGGAGAAAAAGGAAAAAACCAGTCCAGGTAACCCAAGTTTGGTCAGTAGCGACGAAGAGCTGTTGGAATTGGCCAAATTGGATGTAGGCGATTACCGTTACAAAGTCGAAGACTATTTCGCAAGACCTAAAGCCTCTACTTTCCGCTTTTCACCAGATGGTCGCTACATGTCATACCGCGAGAAAGATGAGAACGGAAAACGACATGTTATGGTAAAAGAAATTGCTACGGGAGCAGTAAAACGTGCTATAGAAGAAAAAGAAGAATTGGTACGCGCCTACGGCTGGATTAGCAACGAGCGTTTGGCGTATTTGATGGATACCGGTGGTGACGAAAACTATCATGTGTATGCCGTGAATCTAGATGGTTCGGCCTTGAAGGATTTGACTCCCTTTGAAGGGGTTCGCGCAGAATTCACGGAGCTTCTTAAGGAAGACAAAAACCATATCATCGTTTCTTTGAACAAGAACAATCCACAAGTTTTCGAACCCTATAAAGTGAATGTGGTCACTGGTAAAATGGAGCAACTGTTCACCAATGATGACCCAACCAACCCAATCGTCGGCTACGATTTTGACAAAGATGGAGGTTTGAAAGCCTACACTCGCATGCGAGATGGAGTGGAACAAGATTTATTTTATGAAGATGGCAAAGGGGGCTATAGCTTGATAAAAAGCTTAAATTGGAAAGATAGCTTTGGTATTCTGGAGTTCAATTACGCTACTGAAAATCCACATGATGCTTATGTGGTTTCCAATCTTACCAATGATAAGGCCGAAATCATCCTGTATGATTTAAAGGAAGATAAAATACTATCCAAAGTGTTCTCCAATGACCGTTATGATGTGGACGATATGAGTACTTCGCGCAAAAGAGGGTATGAGTTGGATTTTGTTTCTTATGAAGGGGAAAAGACAGAAATCATACCAATAAGTGCCCACTATAAAAAATTGCACGACAAAATTGTTAGTCGTTTCCCAGAAAAACAATACATCATTGCAGATGCCACGGATGAAGAAGACCAGTTGTTGATTTTTGTGCAAAGCGACTAACAATTTTGTCATGCAGTTTTTTATAGTGGGCACTTATTGGTATGATTTCTGTCTTTTCCCCTTCATAAGAAACAAAATCCAACTCA
>JBCBCH010000114.1:0-2811 GCA_038530835.1 Bacteroidota bacterium
TGGCTTTTTTGCCTTTATGATGGTATTGCAACTCCTTTGGGTGGCTATGGTCATGCCCGAAACGAAAGGCGTCGTATTGGAATCCATGGACAAAACACTGGCGAAAAACATCGACGACTGACACGCCCCGGTGCACTTACAGTTAAAAAAAGGCTATTGGTCGAATAGCAACGGCCGCTTTTAAAAAGCTCCTTTCAGAATTCCGTACATTGAAGGAAATTACACTATTATGAGCAATGAAATTTCTTTTGGCGATAAGATGCTGATTGCATTTTTACGCCTTATGGTTTTTGTATTGGTACTGATTCTTATCGCGATTCCGGCCTGCATGCTCCTTGATTTTTTAAACATCATCTAGCATCAAAAACCAAACAGCTTACGCAACGTATATATGGAGAAGGGTTAAAAGAGCACTTCTTCCTTCTCCATCGCTTTGCGAATCACCTTGATGTACATTTCTATGGTCCGGTCAATATCCACAGGTTCATCTACATTGAGGTTGCCTCGCCAAATCAGGGCCCTTTCCTTATCGGTACAAATGCAATAAAGTGAGGTTTCAGCCGTGTAAAGATTGAATTCCTCATGACCTTCGTCGTACATTACATCTTGATGTTCCAGATAATCCGAGCTGAATTGCGTATACAAACTCCCTAAATTTCCAACTTGTTGCCGAAGTCGTTTTCGACTTTCCACCCCTATGATTTTGGTAAGGATGATGGCATCGAAACCTTTGTTCAATAATTCTTGTTCCACAGCATCCAAATCTTGTTCGGTTTTTTCTGTGGATGTGAATACCGTATCAAAGAAATCTGAGCCCCGGTCAGCTTCAAAGCCTTTTACTTTCAATGCATCCCTTAATCTGGTTTCAAACGCAACTCTTGTAGCATTTTCTTGCGCCATGCCCACCACCAAAACTTTGTAGATGCTGTACTCATCCGCCTCCGGACTTTTCCATGTGCTTACCACTTTTGGAGCCGCACAACTTCCGAGCAACATCAAAATCAAGAGGAATGAAATATTTCTAAAACGCCGTACCATGACATGTTCTTTTAAGATTACATGGTAAAACTACGGTCAAGTACATCCCTAAAATATGACAGCCGTCATATTTGGTATTACCTTATATGGAAAGGCTGCCCTGTGCTTTGGAGCACTGAAAACCAAAACTCACTTTCCAAGTCGATTTTCTTTCGTTTTCGAGTCACTTCAGCAATTGGAATGTAAACAAACTTGTTGTTTACTTTACTTACCACAAACCGTGTTTTCCCAGCCATTGCCCCATGCACGGCATGATACGCCAAACGGCTGCAATAAACACTATCCGAAGGATTCGCCCGAGCACTTCGCACAATGTAACTAGGGTCAATGTATTTGATGGTTACGGGCATTTCGGTAAAGTACTGCCCTATTTGCTCTTTTAAAAACACCCCAATGTCCTTATGTTTGATGTTTCCCGAAGCATCCTTCACGGTCTTCCCTTTTTCCATCAACTTTTGGCCCGCCCCTTCAGCCACAACGATTACCGCGTGTTTTTTCTTCAACAAACGTTCTTTCAGAGCTTTCAAGAACCCATACTCCCCCTCCAACTCAAAATCCATTTCAGGAATCAATACAAAGTTGACCACTGGCATGGCCAATGCAGCAGAAGCGGCAATAAAACCACTATCCCTCCCCATCAATTTTATGATTGAGATACCATTGTAGGCTCCAGCAGCCTCGTTATGGGCATCACGCAGAATGGCACTCGCAATATCAAAAGAGGTTTCAAATCCAAAGGAACGATCTATCAAATCGATATCATTGTCTATGGTTTTCGGAATTCCGACCACGGCAATGTTGGCATTCCTTTTTTCAATTTCGGCTCCGATGGCATCTACCCCTTTCAAGGTCCCATCCCCCCCAATCGCGAAAAGAATATCGACCTTGTTTTCAATTAAAGTGTCAACCATGGTTGATACTTCCTGGGCTCCTCGGGAAGAACCCAGAAACGTTCCTCCAAATTGATGGATATCGTTAACCGTCTCAGGCGTGAGCTCCATGAAGCCGTGACCCTTTTCGGGATTCAAACCCTCATAGCCATACGGACCTCCCAATATTCGCTTGATACCATAAAAGTAATGTAGTGCCATCACAACACTTCGAATCACATTGTTGATACCAGGACACAATCCACCACAGGTCACAATAGCTGCTGTACAATGCGGTGCGTCAAAGAATACATCTTGTCGTGGACCTGCTTTCTCCAAACAAATAGGGTCTGCTCCGGTTTCCAGACAATGTGCAAAATGTTCTTGGGAAGTATCAAAGATGAACTTTTCCGTGTCTTCCACAAAGTTGAAAATACGATCTCCCTTGACCGTACTCAGTTGCAAGGGAGATCGAAACTTGGGTGAACCCAATTGGTGAATTTGAAATTGCATGTGTTATGCCAAATTAAAAGTGGTCTTCCAAACTATGATGTGAATCAATCAAAGGACCGCCATTTAGGATTTCCTCAGATGCCTCACTTGCAAATTTATCAAAGTTAATGTGGAATGCATGGGCCAATTGGATGGCCTTGCTCACATAAGCGCCTTTTTGCAACCAAGTATTCATGGGGTCCAAAATTTCAGTGGGTACCCCAGGGCAATACTTAGGCATGAACAAACCAAAAATGGGATGGGTTTCAAAATCCACCTCATCCAACTTATTCTCCAAAATGGCCGAAATCATAGCGCGGGTGTACTTCAATTTAATACGGGCTGGAGTGGTGGTCCTTATGGAGTGGGCTCACGTATCAAATTGAAGTACACCCGCGCTATGATTTCGGCC
>JBCBCH010000114.1:2821-7459 GCA_038530835.1 Bacteroidota bacterium
GTGAGCCCACTCCATAAGGACCACCACTCCAGCCCGTATTAATAAGCCAGACATTCACCCCAGCTTCCGTCATTTTTTGGCTCAACATTTCAGCATAAACGGTGGGATGCAAAGGCATGAAAGGCTCCCCAAAACAAGCGGAAAATGAAGGCACGGGCTCATTGATTCCCGCCTCTGTTCCGGCGACTTTTGCGGTATATCCAGAAATAAAATGATATGCGGCTTGTCCAGGAGTTAACTTCGATACAGGTGGCAACACCCCAAATGCATCACAGGTCAAGAAGAAAATGTTCTTCGGATTTGACGCAAACGAGGGAAGCTGGATATTATCGATGTGGTCGATAGGATAGCTCACCCGGGTATTTTGTGTGATGCTCGCATCGAAAAAATCCACTTCTTTGGTCCCCTCTTTGAACACGATGTTCTCCAAAAGGGCTCCGGGGCGAATCGCACGAAAAATGTCCGGTTCCTTTTCTTCAGTAAGGTCGATTACTTTGGCATAGCATCCTCCTTCAAAATTGAAAATGGTGTTTTCATAGGTCCAACCGTGTTCATCATCACCAATCAGTTTTCGGTTTGGGTCAGCAGAAAGGGTGGTTTTTCCCGTTCCGGATAGACCGAAGAAAATTGCGGTATCCCCTTCTTCCCCAACATTTGCCGAACAGTGCATGGGCAATACATTTTTCTCCAAAGGAAGGATGAGATTGAGCGCTGAGAAAATTCCTTTTTTCATCTCTCCGGTGTAAGCAGAACCGCCAACCAACGCAATCTTTTTAGTAAAGTTGAGAATGGAAAAATTTCCACTGCGCAAACCCACTTTTGAAGGTTCTGGCGCCTCATAGCCCGGCGCACAAAGCACCAGCCATTCTTCGGCAAACCCTTCACGCTCTTCTGGAGTTAACTGAATGAACATGTTTTTAATGAAGTAGTTGGACCATGGATATTCAGTGATCACGCGAACATTCATGCGATACTTCGGGTCGGCACATACGTAGGCATCCCGCACATACACTTCTTTTCCAGAGAGGTACGCTAACATCTCTTCTTGCAACACATCAAAGTTCTCTGGAGAAATCGCTTTGTTGATTCTGCCCCACCAAACCTTGTCTTGGGTATACGAATCCTTCACCAAAAAGCGGTCTTGAGGCGAACGACCCGTGAACTTTCCGGTTTTTATGCAAAGGGTTCCGTTTTCTGTTTCTACCCCCATTCCTTTTTCAAGGGTGATTTGCTGCAGTTCTTCTGCACTCAAATTCCAATGTGCTGTTACATTCTTCAACCCGTAACGTTCCAGGTCTTTGGGTTTTTCTTTTACATCTGTCATAATATTCATTTTATAAGGTTTAAAAGCTCCACATTAGCGGAACCAGCAATACCGTTGTAATGAAAAAGAGCAAGAGCAACGGACCTCCCACTCGAATATAATCGGTGAACCGATACCCCCCAGCGGTCAATACCATGGCATTGGTAGTGGTTCCAACTGGAGTTAAGAAAGCAGTAGAAGCACTCACGGCTACCGCGATCATGAACGGTTTGGGTGAGACTCCCAATGCTCCAGAAGCAATAATGGCTATTGGTGCCATCAATACTGCCGTAGCAGAATTATTTATCGTTTGGCTAAAGGTTGTGGTTAGCAGAAAAATTCCTGCCAACAAGGCACTTGGTCCGAAAACCCCAAGGGATTCGACCAAACCAGTAGCAGCCATTTGCGCCACTCCGGTCTTTTGCAGGGCCAAACCCATGGGAATCATAGCTGCTATCATCACCACGCTGGTCCAACTGATGCCCTTATATGCTTTTGAGATGGGTACACAACCCGTAATCATCATGATACCTGCACAAATCAACGCGGCAATGGCGCCAGGAAGGATTTTGAACACCAACAACACAATCATCAATAACAACACTGCCAATGCGATGTAACTTTTATGGTCAATGATGTCCACATTTTTAGACATGGCTTCTGGGCTTCCGGAGATGACAATGTTTTCATAAACCGATTTCAAATTCTCCATTTTCTCCCATTGCCCTCGAATGATAAAAGCATCTCCCGATGCAATCTTTATTTTTCCTTTTAAGGGTCGGTTGTTACGCGAGGCAGCAAGTAGTTGCACATCCATTTGTTTGAGATATTGGCCCAATGCGATGCGTTTACCCACCAAAACAGACTTTGGAGTTACGATCATCTCGGCCATCCCTACTTCTTGGGTGATGAGTTCCTTTTTGAGATTATCCATCTCTGGTGCCAAGGGAATCACACCCAAATGAAAATGCATGATATAACGACCGATGTCGCTGGATTCTCCTTTGACAGTGATGATATCGTGATAGCGCATTTCAGTGTCATCCTCCGGAAACTCAACGAAATTTGGAATCTTTTGTAGTGGATTGGGGTGTCGTCGTTTCAAACGCATTAAGGACACATTGAATTTTTCTTCAAAATCCCAATCCCCTACTTGAGTTCCAATCAATTGCGACATGGACCGAATCCGTAAGCGATAGATATTGTCGTCTATGCTGTAATTCTCAATCCATTTGTGCATTTCCTGGTCTATCGCCATCGGTTTGTTTTCCGTTCGATGGCTAGGTAAAAGCCGATACCCCACATAACGGAAGTAGAGAATGGTCAAGACCAATAGCGGCAGGCCTAGTAAACTGAATTCAAAAAAAGAAAACCCATCAAAGCCCTTCTCGACTAAGGCATTGCTGACAATAATATTCGGTGGAGTTCCAGTGAGGGTTAAGAGTCCTCCTGTATTGGAACCAAAGGCCACGGGCATGAGCAACTTTGAAGGTAGTGTTCCCGCGCTCCAAGAGGCAGTGACCGTTACGGGAAGTAGCGCCGCTACCGTTCCTGTGTTGCTGACGAAACCGGATAGCAAGCTAGAACCTAAAGTGATAATGACCAATAAACGAGGTATACTTTTTTTCGCCCATTGGACGAAATAGCGTCCCGCTACGGCGGTCCATCCTGTACGGGCTAATCCTTCTCCGATAATGAACAAGGCGGCAATCATGATTACCGTGGTATTGCTAAATCCGCTCAAGGTTTCCGACACCGTCAAAATACCCGCGAGATAAAGGGATATCATTGACATTAACGCCACTACATCTGGTGGGAACTTGCCCCATACAAAGAGTACAATCGTTATTCCCAGAATGATGAGGAGTGTATACATAGTTGGTTTTTTACAATATCCAACTCAATCCAAGGCCAAAACCGGAATTTCGGAATGCAGCGTGAGCAATTTGGTCAATCTACCTTCGGAGGGCGTGCTCATGACGCTGTGGTTTCTAGGTAAAATGGCCAGCATATCTATACCTTTTCCGTTAATGTATTCCAAGATTCCTTGCTCTATATCTTCATTCTTTTGGAACATGTGCTCTTCATAAAAGTGTTCTAGATAATACTGAAGCAAATGTTCGGTGCGCTCGCCACCTACATGTTCGGCATACACCGATTCTTTGTAAATCGTCAACACATGTATTTTGCTATCAAAAGTACCTGCAATGGACATCAGCATATTCAATACCCCTTTATCCTCTACTTCTTCCTTACCCAAAACCAAGGCAATTTTTTTGGGTTCTTTGATGTCGCATCCATAGGGAATGGAGATTACAGGACAATTGGCTTCCAAAACAAGTTTTGAGGTGTTGGTAATGGCTTCATCCGTGGTTTTATCGCCCATGGTTCCCATGATAATAAGGTCAGCATTCTGGTTTACCTGGGTCACCAGAATGGTTTCTATAACATTCCCTGATACACAAGCCAATACTGGCTGTTTCTTCGTTTTGGAATGAAATCCTCCCAAGATTTTCAAGAAGTTTTCGTTCAACCCCTGTTCTTCTTTATCAGAAATAGGCATAACCCCTACATACAGGGCTACAACTTGACTTGACCGGTTGGGTCCCACAAAATGTACGGCATACTCCAAAGCGTTCACCGAGGCTTCCGAAAAATCAAATGGGACCAGTATTTTTTCTAATTTGCTCATACCACTATATTTTGAGATTTCTAATTACACTTCAAATGTAGAATGCGTTCAAAACCTAAAACATGACAGAAATCAGCTTTGCCCATATCCTGATAAAAGCGAGTGATCAGCGCTTTAATTTTACCCTTGTATCTGGCTTGTGAGAGAACAAATGCATAACTTTAGAAACACATCATTCTCAACTGTTTTTTATGGAAATTGTCTTAGGGGTTGACATCGGAGGGACCAAAACCAAAGTTGGATTAGTCGATGCCAATGGGCGTTGTTTGGAAAAAACATTTTTTCGGACCAAAGAGTACCCAGATTTGGATGATTATTTACATCAACTCCATCAAACGTGTGACGCTTTACTGAAACAAGGCGGGAAGGATTTTAAGGTATTGGGTTGTGGTATAGGGGCGCCAAACGCTTCTAGTAAGAATGGCACTATTGAAAATGCCAGCAACCTGCTTTGGAAAGGGACCGTTCCTTTTCTTGAAAAGTTCAAGAACCAAATGGACCTACCCATGCGGATTATGAACGATGCCAGTGCGGCAGCATTGGGAGAAATGCTCTTTGGAAGTGCCAAAAACATGACGGATTTCATAGCCTTGGCCACAATTCCGGCCCAAAACCAGTTCCCAAAGTAATGGCTATGAAATCC
>JBCBCH010000115.1:0-7457 GCA_038530835.1 Bacteroidota bacterium
AAATACTGCATCGTTGAAGTCATCATCAGAACCAAGCGTCAAGGGTAACCTATAGTTATTTGAGTTCCTATAATGGCTTGGGCGTTCCTGATGAACAGGAGCTTCCAGATGTCATCCAACAAAATCTTTTGGATGATATCAACGCTTCATTGCCCGAAAGAAGTAGAGTACCCATTGCAACCCCTGATTTTTTGGCTAATTCCTCTGAGACCAGTATGGTATTGACCGATTTGGCAGATGTTTGGGTGACCTTCGTGTCCGAAGGAGCGGGATATCGGAACGCTTTGGGATACTATTCCTACCCAGTGGGTTCAAAACCGCAAACGGTGGATGACATCGCCAGTCACAATATTATTTTTCCCAACGCCTCCATGGTGGGCTCTTCAGGAGGATTGGTTCCCGGAGACCGTGTGTATCTGGGGAGATTTCCCCCTAACACGGTGATTTCATGGTTCGTCGTAGCTAATGGATGGAACGGCTCCAATGTTGGAGACGGAAATAACATTTTCTATTCCGATACCAGTTTCAACCCTGAAAACAGTAGTTTGAACCAGCATATGGTCCAGCTGTATGACAACGCTAGGGAAATCAACTTCTTGGCTTTTGAAGATTTGAGAAGAGACCAAGGTTCTGATGATGACTTCAACGATGCAGTATTTTACGCCAGGGCGAACCCTGTGGAATCCATTGAATTGACCAATGTAGTGGCCTTGATTCCCGCCAACGATTCGGATGGGGATGGGGTAAATGATGCCTTGGATGATTTTCCTTTTGATGTGAATCAAGCCTTCAATAATTTTTCACCTACCGAAAGTTTAACCGGCGTATTGGCGTTTGAAGATTTATGGCCAAGTCAAGGGGATTATGATTTTAATGATTTGGTAGTTTCTTATGCCTACAATCTCATTACGAATGGACAAAACGAAGTAACACGCATTGAAGCGGATTTCACCATTGATAACATTGGTGGTGCTTTGGAAAATGGATTTGCCATATCCTTTCCGATTGACCCTTCTTCGGTAAGTAGCGTGCAAGGACAGGTGGTAAACGCGCCTTTCATTTCCTTGAATGCGAATGGGACGGAATCCGGTACAGCATCAGATGAAACCGTCATTATTGTCGCGGGAAATACCATTGAAATGCAAGGTGATACGATAAGTTTGGTGATTGATTTTACTTCACCTGTTACACAACAAGCTTTAGGGTTGGTTCCGTTTAATCCGTTTTTAATTGCTGATGGAAACCGCTCTCAAGAAGTTCATCTGCCTGATTTTGCACCAACTAGTAAAGGTGCTTTGTTGGGCACTGCGGACGACGATAGTGACGCAGCGAACAATCGATATTACAAAACAACAACCAATCTGCCTTGGGCCTTGAACATTTTTGAAGCTTTTCAAGCTCCCGAAGAATCCATTCCAATCACAATTGAATATCCAAGATTCGTGAATTGGGCCAATTCGGGCGGCACCCAAGATTTGGATTGGTACGATAGAAACTAAAATACCTCAATAACCTTAAAAAGACATTTAAGACCATGAACATTACTGTAGTAGGAACAGGCTATGTTGGACTCGTTACGGGAACCTGCTTTGCTGAAACCGGAATCAATGTGACTTGTGTGGACATTGACGAAAGAAAAATTGAAAGATTGAAGAAGGGTGAAGTGCCCATTTATGAACCAGGACTCGATGTTTTGCTAGAACGCAACATCGATAAGGGTAGAATGGCCTTTACCACCAGTTTGGAAAAAGGAATCAAAGATTGTGATGCTGTTTTCATCGCGGTAGGTACACCTCCCGACGAAGATGGTAGCGCCGATTTGAAATATGTTTTGGGTGTGGCCCGTGAAATTGGACAGCACATGGAAGATTACAAAGTCATCATTACCAAAAGTACGGTGCCCGTGGGGACCTCCTTTAAGGTAAAAAGCGCTGTCGAAGAAGAATTGGCTTCACGAAATGTGCGTATTCCGTTTGATGTAGCCTCCAACCCTGAATTCTTGAAAGAGGGTAGTGCGGTAGATGACTTTTTAAAACCGGACAGAATCGTGGTTGGTGTGGAGAGCAAGCGTGCCGAAAAAGTAATGCGTCGTTTGTACAAACCATTTTTGATGAACGGACACCCCTTGTTGTTCATGGATATTTTCTCTTCAGAGATGACCAAATACGCGGCAAATTCAATGCTGGCGACCAAAATTAGTTTTATGAACGATATCGCTAACCTTTGCGAGTTGGTTGGTGCCAACGTGGATTTGGTTCGAAAAGGAATTGGTTCCGACTCTAGAATAGGAAACAAGTTCATCTATCCTGGAACAGGTTATGGAGGAAGTTGCTTCCCGAAAGATGTCCAAGCCTTAGTACGAACTGCAGATGAATACGGACACTCTTTAGAAGTATTGAAGGCCGTTGAAAGCGTAAACTATCGCCAAAAATCTGTTTTGGTAGAGAAAATAAAAAGACACTTCGGAGAAAATTTGAAAGGAAAACAATTTGGTTTATGGGGCTTGTCCTTCAAACCAAAAACCGATGATATGCGCGAGGCGCCCTCCTTGGTCATTATTGAGGAATTGAAGGCTCTTGGGGCAATAGTGAGAGCTTACGACCCAGTGGCCATGGAGGAAGCCGAACGTATTTTGGGCGATACCATCGAATACGCCAAAGACGAATACGATGCCATCATTGATGCGGATGCACTCATTTTGGTAACCGAATGGTCCGAGTTCCGAATGCCCAACTTCCGCATTTTGGAAAAACTGATGAACAGCAAAACCATTTTTGACGGGCGTAACGTCTACGACACTGAAGAAATGGGTGAGCTTGGTTTTACCTATTACAGTATTGGTAGAGACGTCGTACGAAGCGAAGAAGTAGAAACCGTTAACGCCTAAACTTTGAAAATGAAAAGAATTTTAGTTACTGGCGGTGCAGGCTTCGTGGGTTCGCATTTGTGTGAGCGCCTTTTAAAAGAAGGCAACGAGGTAATCTGCATGGACAACTACTTTACCGGAAGGAAAAGTAAGGTGGTTCACCTTTTGGACAATCCGTATTTTGAGATTATCCGTCACGATGTAACACTACCCTATTTTTTGGAGGTGGATGAAATCTATAACCTGGCTTGCCCGGCCTCACCCGTGCATTATCAACACAATCCCATCAAGACCATCAAAACTTCGGTTTTGGGCGCTATCAATATGTTGGGATTGGCGAATCGGATTAAAGCAAAGATTTTACAAGCTTCTACCAGTGCAGTATATGGTGACCCGGAAATCCATCCACAACCTGAAGACTATTGGGGACATGTAAATCCTATCGGCGTTCGGTCCTGTTATGACGAAGGAAAACGCTGTGCGGAGTCCCTTTTTGTAAACTATCACGAATCCAATGGGGTTTTGGTGAAAATCGTTCGGATTTTCAACACCTACGGACCTCGCATGGAAACAGATGATGGCCGTGTTGTTTCCAACTTTATCATGCAAGCGCTCCAAGGAAAAGATATTACCGTTTTTGGAGATGGTACGCAAACACGGAGCTTTCAATATGTGAGTGATTTGGTAGATGGAATGGTGAAGATGATGGATACGGAAGATGAGTTCATTGGTCCTGTCAACATCGGGAACCCAGGTGAGTTTACCATGTTGGAATTGGCTCAAAACATCATTGATTTGACGGGTTCAAAATCCAGAATTATCCACTTGCCTTTGCCGTCAGATGACCCCATGCAACGAAAACCGGATATTTCATTGGCTAAGGAAAAATTGACCGGATGGAATCCGGATGTAGAGCTCAGAGATGGTCTTGAAAAAACCATCAACTATTTCGACAGTCTCTTGCAAGAAAAGTCAATCAAAGCCCTAGTGGAGGGATAAAACTATTGATGGAAGTCCTTAAAACCATAGGAATAGTTATAGAAAGCCTTCTGCTTCTCTACTTTGGGTTCGCAGCGCTGTACATTTTTGTCTTTGCTTTCGCTGGATTGTTTCCAGCTCGGAAAAGGAAGCCAAAATCGAATAAGCAACATCGTTTTGCAGTGCTGATTCCAGGATACAAGGAAGACAATGTAATCGTTGAGGTAGCGGAGCATGCCCTACGGCAAAACTATCCTAATGACTCTTTTGAGGTAGTGGTTATTGCTGATTCTTTTCAACCCAAAACCTTAAATGCATTAAGGGCATTGCCTATACGTTTGGTAGAGGTGTCTTTTGAAAAGAGCACCAAATCGAAGGCTTTGAACAAGGCTATGCAAACCATAGGTGGTGGATATGATATCGCTTTGGTTTTGGATGCTGACAATTTGATGGAGCGTGATTTTCTCGCTAAAATGAACGCAGCATTTAATGCAGGATATCGAATTGTACAAGGGCACCGCATTGCCAAGAATCAGAATACCCCGATGGCGATTTTAGATGCCATTAGTGAAGAAATCAACAACCATATTTTTCGAAAAGGCCATCGAGTATTAGGCCTTTCTTCTGCGCTCATTGGTTCGGGAATGGCATTTGACTATGCTTTCTTTAAAGAGATGATGGCCAATGTTAATGCGGTAGGAGGATTTGACAAGGAATTGGAGTTGAAGCTCCTACGAGACGGAAATACCATTGAATACCTAAATGACGCTTACGTTTTGGACGAAAAAGTCCAAAAATCTGAAGTGTTTGCCAACCAACGCAAGAGATGGCTTTCGGCCCAGTTTGTATACTTTAGAAGGTATGTGCTTTCGGGTTTGAAAGAACTCTTTTTGAGAGGCAATGTAGACTTTGCTGACAAAGTCTATCAAATGGTTTCGCCTCCTAGAGTACTACTATTGGGATTGGTCATGGGAATCACCATGCTTTACGCGTTGGTTGAATCTTACTTAACGTTGAAATGGTTGCAAGTTTCTCCAACAATTTGGTATAGCGTTGCTGGGATTACGGTTTTGGCCTTTTTGTTCGCTACACCTACTAAGTTTTATCGCGTAGCTACTTTCAAGGCTATGGCAACTTTGCCCAGTGCCTTCTTCACCATGTTCTTGAGTTTGTTCAAACTCAAAGGGGCCAATAAAAAATTCATTCACACCCAACACGGAACACCAAATTCATAACCCATGAAAATCGGAATTGAGGGACAACGTTTATATCGCCGAAAAAAACACGGCATGGATATGGTCGCTTTGGAACTCATTAAAAATCTCCAAAAAATAGACACGCATAACGAGTATGTCATTTTTGTACGTCCGGATGAGGACAATACCTGTATTCCCAAAGCAGCAAACTTTAAAGTAGTGGAGTTGGAATCATGGGGCGGCTATGCTGGTTGGGAACAATTTGCATTGCCGAAAGCTGCCTTTAAAGAAGGGTGCGATGTACTTCACTGTACCAGCAATACCGGGCCTATTTTTTCAAAGGTACCCTTGATTACCACGCTTCACGACATTATTTACTTAGAGAGTATCAGTCTTTTGAAAAAAGAGGGCACTTGGTACCAAAAGTTGGGGAATATGTATCGTCGTTACTGCGTGCCATCTGTAGTTCGAAAGAGCAAGAAAGTAATCACAGTATCTGAATATGAAAAGGAGCGAATCAACAAACACTTTGGTTTTGGAGACCAACGCTTGACCGCTATTTATAATGGAGTGGGAGAACATTTCGTCAAAATCACAGATGCTGAACATTTGCGAAAAGTAAAGGAACAGTATCGTTTACCCGAGCGTTTCTTCTTCTTTCTGGGGAACACCGACCCAAAGAAAAACACTCGGGGCGTGCTAAAGGCCTTTGCGCAGTTCAACCAGATGAATTCAAATACATATAAGCTCGTTATGTTGGACTATGATGAGCACGAACTGCAAAAGTTACTGGCAGAAATGGGCGCTAGCTCACTTCGTGATGCGATACATCTTACAGGTTATGTGCCCAACACGGATTTGCCAGCACTTATCAGTCAGTGTTCGGTGTTTTTATACCCTTCCCTTCGCGAAAGTTTTGGGATTCCCATTCTTGAGGGTATGGCTTGCGGTGTACCAGTGATTACCTCCAATACATCTTCCATGCCTGAGGTTGCGGGAGAAAATACCGCGCTATTGGTTGACCCATACTATACGAACGCCATTTTTGAAGCCCTGAACACTCTGGTAGAAGACGAAGCGCTTGCTAGTCTATTGGCTGAGAATGGCATTGAGAGAGCCAAAAAATTCTCATGGGAAACCATGGCGAACAATGTTCTACAACTCTATGAAAATGTGCACCACGAACTTGAAAAGTCAGAAGCATGATGAAAAATAAGGATATCGTTGTTGTGGGCATTCAAGCCTGGGACATTGAAATTGGCAGCAACTGCAAAAACATTGCTTCAGAATTTGCGAAACATAACCGGGTACTTTATGTAAACCCGCCACTGGATCGTGCTACCCTAAAGCGCGAAACCGATTCTGAGAAAGTTCAAAAACGGATTCGCATCAAAAATGGTGATTCTCAGGACTTGGTCAAAGTTTCCGATAACCTCTGGAACCTGTACCCCAAGTCTATGACGGAATCTATCAATTGGATACCGGTTCATTCCTTGTTTAAAGTATTAAACAAACGAAACTCAAGAATGTTTGCGCGCGACATTCAAAGTGCGATGGACGCTTTGGGCTTTGAAGATGTTCTTCTTTTTAATGACAGTTCCATGTTTTTGGGATTGCATCTCAAAGAATTTTTGAAACCACAGCGCTACACCTATTACATGCGCGACAATTTAATTAAGGTTCCCTATTGGCAACGACATGGGGAGCGTATAGAACCGAAAATCATCAAAAAGGCAGACACGGTGGTAAACAACTCCACCCTCTACACCGAATATGGTTTGGAGCATAACCCTAACAGTTTTATGGTAGGCCAGGGCTGTGATGTCTCTTTGTTCAATGATGAGGAAAATACAATTCGGATTCCGTCGGAATTTGATGCTATCCCCAAACCAATTTTAGGGTATGTGGGGTATTTGACCAGTATGCGTTTGGATTTGGAGCTATTGGAATTTATGGCTCAAGCCAAAAAGGATTGGAGCTTGGTGCTTGTGGGCCCTGAAGATGAAGATTTTCGAAATTCCAAATTACATGAATTGGATAACGTGTTTTTTTTAGGTAGAAAAGATGCTTCCGAGCTTCCTGCCTATGTCAAAGGATTTGATATTGCGATGAATCCACAGGTAGTGAATGACTGGACCATTGGCAACTATCCTCGTAAAATTGATGAATACTTGGCCATGGGCAAACCGACTTTGGCTACTCGGACCAAGGCCATGGAAATGTTTCAAGAACATGTGTATTTGGCAGCTACCAAGGAAGAATATGTAACCCTAGCTGAGCAGGCACTATCCGAAAACTCAGAAGAATTGACCCAAGCGCGAATTGCTTTTGCCAAAAGCCATACGTGGGAGAACAACGTGAAGGCCATTTACGAAGCCATTAAGAAATCAGCCTAAAACAACGTGTCATGAGTTGGA
>JBCBCH010000116.1:0-7453 GCA_038530835.1 Bacteroidota bacterium
CGTTTGCATTGGCCAACCAATTTCCAAAACGTCCTTCACCCGTAGCTTTGGGTTTCCAATTTATCGTTTGGTTCAATTCGAACATTCGGTCTTTCACTTCAGTTGCTTTGATAAACCAAGAATCCAGAGGATAATATAGGATGGGTTTATCCGTACGCCAGCAGTTCGGGTAACTGTGCAAGTATTTTTCCACCCGGAAAGCACGGTTTTGTTCTTTTAATGCGATGGCCAACTCTACATCTACAGATTTTTCCGGGGCTTCTCCATCTAGATAGTATTCGTTTTTGACATACTTCCCCGCCAATTCTTTCAATTCAGGACGAAAACGCCCTTGTAAATCTACCAAGGGAACCGGATTGTTTTGTTCATCCAAAACCAACATGGGAGGCACCTCGGGTTGAGCACGTTTGGCCACCAAGGCATCATCTGCACCAAAAGTAGGGGCTGTGTGCACAATTCCGGTACCATCTTCCGTGGTTACAAAATCCCCTGAAATGACACGAAACGCATTTTCAGGGTTTTGATAGGGCAAAGTATAGGGTAAGAGTTGTTCATATCGACTCTCCACCAAATCTGCACCTTTTATGCTTTCCAGAATTTGGAAAGGTATTTTTTTCTGGCCATTTTCAAATAGTTCAAAATCGGATGCCTCTTCTGATTCGTAAAACTTTCCTGAGAACAGTTTATTGACCAAGGCTTTTGCCAAAACCACATAAATAGGTTCAAAGGTGTATTGGTTGAAACTGCGAACGAGTACGTAATCAATCTTGGGCCCAACGGTCAACGCTGTATTCGATGGGAGTGTCCACGGTGTGGTTGTCCAAGCCAAGAAATATACTTCTCCATCGACCTTCCGGAAGGTATCTGGCAAAGAATCCTTTATTGCTTTGAATTGTGCCGTTACCGTGGTATCAGTCACATCCTGATAGGTTCCCGGTTGATTTAGCTCATGTGAACTGAGTCCTGTTCCGGCTTTTGGGGAGTACGGCTGAATGGTATACCCTTTATACAACAAGCCTTTGTCGTAAATCTGCTTGAGCAACCACCATACCGATTCCATGTATTTGGATTTGTAAGTGATGTAGGGGTCATCCATATCCACCCAATACCCTACTTGTTCGGTCATTTCGTTCCAAACATCCGTGTAGCGCATTACCGCTTTTCGGCAG
Source organism: Bacteroidota bacterium (assembly GCA_038530835.1). Classification (GTDB taxonomy): domain Bacteria; phylum Bacteroidota; class Bacteroidia; order Flavobacteriales; family Flavobacteriaceae; genus Flagellimonas. Next base: position 1,170 of record JBCBCH010000116.1, read on the forward strand.
GCCTCGTTGTATTCTTCTACCGAAATGGTTTTTCCAATATCTTCTTTGGTAATGCCAAGCTCTTTCTCAACGCCCAATTCAACTGGAAGGCCATGGGTGTCCCAGCCTGCCTTACGTTTTACCTGGAATCCTTTCATGGTTTTGTATCGAGGAAAAATATCCTTGATGGTTCGCGCCATCACATGGTGAATACCGGGCATTCCGTTTGCTGAAGGGGGGCCTTCATAAAACACATAACTTTTTTTGCCTTCACGTGTGGAGACACTTTTTTCGAAAATCTTCTCCTGCTTCCAGAATTGTAAAACTCCTTCCGCGACTTTCGGCAAATCCAACCCTTTGTATTCAGCGAACTTCATGATGCTTTCCTCGTCTAAAATTCCAAGTCTGCAAAATTATGAATTTAGCTGAAACGGCGACAGTAAAAACTAAGTCGTTTTATGGGTAACACCTTAACCTAAAGATGATAAGCTACACTTGGTTGATGTGAAACGAAATATGTATTTTGTGATATTAACACTAATCTTATTTATTATGAAACGAATTGTTTTATCCCTATTGGTCCTTAGCTTGACTTTTGTCGGAGCCATTTCTTGCAAAGAGGCTACAGATAAGGCCAAAGAGGCCACTGAAGAAGCTGCCGACGCAATGGAAGAAGCTGGAGATGAGCTAAAAGAAACTGCCAACGAAGCCATGGATGCGGCGAAGGAAGCCGGCGAAGAAGCCCAGGAAATGGGAGAGCAGGCGATGGACAGCATCAAAAAAATGGGTGAGGACACTATGGATGCAGCCAAAGAAATGGGTGATGATGCCAAAAAAGCAGTAAATGAAGCGGCGGATGATGTGAAAAAAGCTGCTGATGATGCCAAAGAAAAGATGAACCAATAAATCTTTTCTGCTTAAAATTCAAAAGGCCCGGACTTCCGGGCTTTTTTAGTTAAAAAGCGTAATCCAACGAAAGTATCAGGTTGGTACCTGGTGCAACAATGCCCGAGGAATAGGTGCGGTACCTTTGGTCGGTTAGGTTTTCCAAACTAAGTGACCCCGTTAACGCATTCGAAATCTGATATTGAGACCTAAAATTCAAGGTGTACCAAGAGGGTGAAAAAGGGTTGCCGTTTGCATCGTTCTCATAGATAAAAGGCTTGTTGCGTTCTGAAAGGGCTAGGTCATCAAAAGGGATTTCTCCATTATAATTCAGGAAAAAATCAGCCTTTAGTTTTTGATTTTGCCAAATCAAATGGATGTCCCCAAACGTAGGCGCAACATGTCGCCCCGGAGTATCTTCCCCATTGGATTCTTCTTCAATTCCTTCTGTAATCGTCAAGTTTGAAGCCAAAGACCAATGCTCGGTAAAAAATGCATTGAGACCCAATTCAAAACCATAAACGTAAGCCTTGGCCGCGTTTTGGATGGCTTGGACATTGCTGAGCTCACCATTGTATAAAATTTCACTCTGCCCATTGAAGGAAAAATCCCTTCTGACCAAGGCATCCACCAAATACGTGTAAAAAGTGGACCCACGAAGTACCAGTTTGTCATGAAAGTTCTTTCGAACCCCAAGTTCAACGTTATAGGCATACTCTGGTTCCAATTCTGGGTTTGGGACTACCACAGAGCCAGGTTCAGAATCAAAAACCTTTCCGGTATCATCAATGTTAGGCGCACGAAAACCCGTTGAACCGTTTAAGGTAATTTGCAGGTCTGCCTTAGGAAACCAGCTGAATCCCAAACTCCCTGTCAGCGCACCGGTAATCAAATCCGCTTCCTCGAAAGGAAACGGAAAAAAGGTTGTGTCAAATTTCGCATCTACCCAAACCTGACTATACCGAATGCCCGAAAGCAAGGTGAAATTCGGTTTTACTTTGTATTCACCACTGAGATATCCAGCAAAAGTTTGCCAAGTAGACCCGTCCGGATATCGGGAAGGCCCCAAGCCAGTTTCGCCGGTGTCTACATTTAAAATACTGCCCGCAGAACGCACTTTATTGAATAAGTATTCCGCACCATAATAAAGCCCTAGATTTCCAATTTTCTTGTTTTCGAAATCCAGATTGATGGAGGCGGCGTGTACGGTTTCTTCCGTTGTGGAACGAATTGGGTCTTGAAACCCTCTGCTGTTGCGACTCTCATCAAAACGTTGGTAAGCGGTGGTGAGTTTTACCCCATCATAAAACTTGTTTTTCCCTTTTTTGGTGATTTGCAAATTGGCCATGAACCATTTTTGGGGTCCATAAAACCACTCGGCGGAACGAAGTCCGTCACCCTCGTCGTCAGGTCGGATGAGACGGTCATATCGTGAGAAATCTGAGGTTTCCGAATAGTGCAATCCCAAATCATAGCGCCAAGTGCTATTGGGGCGAAACGCAAACTTTTGAAGCAGATTGACTTGGTCATACCCTGAAGGGACCTGCTCTCTTGGATTGTCATTCGCAACCAATACATCCTGCCCGTTTTGACGGGTCACAAAGTTGTTTCGTAAATAGGAATCCGGGCCATGATGCCCCATGACCAAATCTCCAAAACTATTGAAGCTCACACTGGAATAGGAGCCCCAGGTTTGTTGTCCAAAATTGATGTCGAAATGTCCCGTATTTTCATTGTTCGCTGATGAAAAACGATATTTCAAACCACCAGAAACCGCTAGACTGTCGCTAAAGGAAAATCGTGGTTTTCGGGTAAAAAAGTTCATTACGCCTCCGATGGCATCGCTACCATAAATCACTGAACCTGGACCAAAAATAACTTCAGTGTTTTTAACCGTAAACGGGTCTACCGAAATCACATTTTGAATGTTTCCGCCCCGAAAAATGGCATTGTTCATTCGAACGCCATCGACCGATATCAGCAAACGATTGGTTGCAAAACCTCTAATCATAGGGCTGCCTCCTCCCAATTGGCTTTTTTGCACGAAAACCTTCCCGCTATTTTGTAATAAATCTGCAGAAGTTTGCGGATTGGAAAACGCAATATCTCGAGCGGCAATGGTCTCAATTTTTTGGGGAATGTCTTTCTTTTGTTGCTCCCACTTGGAAACAGACATAACCACCTCTTGAAGTTGTTCTGGCTTTAAATCGAGATACACTTGATTGCCTTTTTTCAATATCTGCGCCTTGGTGGTGATAAAGGTTTGATAGCTTATATGCCTGAACGTGATTCGCTCATTGGCATCAAAAAGACCCAAGTCGCATTTGCCATCAAAATCAGAAATAGCGGTTTTGCTTTTTGCCCTATTATAGATGGCAATATTAACTACCGGATTTCCTGAATTTGCATCCAAAACGGTCACCTCCTGTGCAGAAATCGATAGGAAGGCCAAAAAGAAAAAAAGTATGGATACCGTTTTAGGCATGCTATTCAAATACCGTATTTAATACCTCAAGGGATTTGGGTTTTCGAAAACCGTGCAAATGTAGCTCAAAATAGAGGATAATGGTTTTTAGGAGTTCGCGCCGCAAAGGTTTATTGATTTTGATTGTTTTTAGGTCATCAAAATTTATGCCCAACAGCTTTTGAAAGGCTGTTAAATTTTCCGCTTGCAACATCGGATTCAAGGTGGGTTGGTAGCTGAAGTTTCCTTCCAACAAATCGAAATAGGGAAGATGTTGTGCGGAAGTATCTGGGTAGAAACCCAAATATTTGGTAAGATTAAGTAGAAAAAGTGCATGAAAGTTAGGGCTTGGTGGATGGGTATCTAGCCAGAGCAAACTATATTCCAGATAGTTGAATAGGCTTTCATCCCGCTCGGCTTCTTGAATGCACATCCCCAACATTTCTGCCAAAAACAGCACGATGCTGTTCTTGATAACATCGGTATGCAAAGATTTGTAATGGACCTTTACTTTCGCTTCACGGATGGTTTCCAACGTACCCTTATCCTTATGGTTGGCCACCAGTTCCAACTGCGTCAATGGAAGGAAGTATGCCACCCGTAGTTTTGACTTTTTGGCGGTAAGCAGTCCCTTGAGCAGATATGATTTTAATCCATCAGAAGCCGTGTATGCTTTCACGATAAGACTCGTGTCCCCATACTTTAAAGAAGTTAGTACAATGGCGTTGGTAGAAACCTGCATAAAAAAACGGCTGCCTGAGGGTATAAAAATACTTACTCTAGGACAACCGTTGGTATTTTGAAAAAAGGTTTAGATAACGCCTTGCGCCAACATGGCATCAGCCACTTTTACGAAGCCCGCAATATTTGCGCCCTTTACATAGTTGCAATGACCATCTTCTTCCATTCCATATTCGATACAAGAGTCATGGATGTCTTCCATAATACCCTTCAAGCGATCATCTACCTCATCACGGGTCCAACTGATGCGTAACGAATTCTGAGACATTTCAAGACCAGAAGTCGCTACTCCACCAGCGTTGGAGGCTTTGCCCGGAGCAAACAAGATTTTTGCCTCATGAAACGCATGAATCGCCTCAGGCGTAGAAGGCATATTAGCCCCTTCTGCCACCGCGATACAACCATTCTTTACCAAAGTTTCAGCCGAATCTCCATTCAATTCGTTTTGCGTTGCACAGGGCAAGGCAACATCACAAGGGACCTCCCAAGGTGTTTTTCCTTTGTGGTATTCCGCAGAGGGATATTTTTCAGCATATTCAGAAATTCTACCTCTCCTATTGTTCTTCAAGTCCATGACGTAAGCCAGTTTCTCTGCATCAATCCCATCTTTGTCATACACATATCCGCCCGAGTCAGATAAAGTCAACACCTTACCACCGAGTTGAATAACCTTTTCAGCCGCATACTGTGCCACATTTCCAGAACCAGAAATCACAACGTTTTTGCCTTTAAAAGAGTCATTTTTGGTTTTCAGCATACTGTCTGCAAAGTATACTGTACCGTATCCCGTAGCTTCGGGACGGATAAGCGAACCCCCCCATGAAATCCCTTTACCGGTCAATACCCCAGTAAACTCGTTTCGTATTTTTTTGTATTTCCCAAAAAGGAAACCGATTTCGCGTGCACCTACTCCAATATCTCCTGCAGGAACGTCTGTATTTGGACCAATATGACGACAAAGCTCGGTCATGAAAGCGTGGCAAAAACGCATTACTTCATCATCAGATTTTCCTTTGGGGTCAAAATCAGAACCTCCTTTTCCGCCACCCATCGGAAGTGTTGTCAAACTGTTTTTGAATACTTGTTCAAACGCCAAAAACTTCAAAACGCTGGCGTTCACCGTAGGATGGAACCGCAATCCGCCTTTATAGGGACCAATCGCAGAGTTCATCTGGATACGGTAACCGCGATTCACATGGATTTCCCCATCATCATCAACCCAAGCTACACGAAACGATATCAATCGTTCAGGTTCTACCATTCGCAAAAGAATATTCTTTCCATGGTAGATATCGTGCTTTACGATATAGGGTATTACGGTTTCAGCAACCTCTTGGACTGCTTGTAGGAATTCAGGTTCATGACCGTTTCGGGCCTGCACCTCGTCCATAAACGCTTTGATTTTTGCTTCCATAAAAGGGATTGATAAATTGTTAATGGATAGCCCAAAAAGAAGGGCTTTTTTATTGAATTAGGAATTTGAGCGCAAAATTATGCTATTTACATAATTAATAGGCTCTTTTTTACCAAAATAATAACACATTAACCAATCGCCTGTTCCAAGTCTGCAATGAGGTCATCTGCATCTTCGATACCAACACTCAATCGAATCAAAGCATCTACCACCCCGCTTTTTTCCCTTTCTTCTTTTGGAATACTCGCATGGGTCATGCTTGCAGGGTGTCCCGCCAAGCTTTCTACGCCACCCAACGATTCCGCTAAGGTGAATACTTGAAGACGTTCCACAATTTTGATAGCTTCCTCGAAATTGCTACCCCTTGTGACAAACGAAATCATTCCGCCAAAACCGCTCATTTGCGCTTTTGCGATATCATGATTGGGATGGGTTTCAAAGCCAGGCCAGTATACTTTCTCTATTTTAGGGTGGTTCTTCAAATATTCGGCAACCGCTTTTCCGTTCTGGCAATGTCTTTCCATTCTAACATGAAGGGTCTTGATACCGCGCAAAGTCAGAAAGCTGTCCATAGGACCACATACGGCTCCACTTGCATTTTGGATGAAGTACAACTTATCGGCTAAATCCTTATCACGAACCACCAAGGCGCCAACGACCACATCACTATGTCCGCCCAAATATTTGGTTGCAGAGTGCATCACGATGTCAGCACCAAGCTCCAAAGGTCTTTGCAAATAGGGTGTGGCGAAAGTATTGTCCACTGCCAACAAAAGGTCATGCTTCTTCGCCAAGTCAGCC
>JBCBCH010000117.1:0-7431 GCA_038530835.1 Bacteroidota bacterium
CTTTGGCTGCCCATCCGCCACTAATGCCCGTACCAACCACGATAGCATCGTAGGATTCCTGCTCCTCGTTGTAATAAAACTTACTCATGTATTGTGTTTGTTTAATCACTAAATGTATTAATTATAAAATTAATTTTCTACATTTAAACCCTATGTTTGTTGAGAATTCCGTACTATAACGTTGTAGTTTTTCTCAACTCTTCATAATCCCTTAAAAACAACCTAAATGAGGCGACGACGATTTATCAATCGAGGAGCAGGAATCCTACGATGCTATCGTGGTTGGTACGGGCATTAGTGGCGGATGGGCAGCCAAAGAACTCTGCGAGAATGGTCTCAAGACTTTGGTGTTGGAAAGAGGACGTATGGTAAAGCATAGAGAGGACTATCCGACCGCAAATCTTGACCCTTGGGATTTTCCCCATGCAGGAGAGCCAACTGCCGAGGATTTGAAAAAACAAGAAAAGCAGGCACGAACGGGATATACGGTAAAGGCCCCTTCGAAGCACTGGTTCGTCAATGACCTAGAACATCCTTACAACGAGGTAAAACGCTTTGACTGGATGCGTGGTTATCATGTTGGTGGTCGTTCCATTATGTGGGGCCGACACAGCTATCGTTGGAGTGAAATGGATTTCGCGGCGAATGAAAAAGAAGGCATTGCGGTTGATTGGCCCGTGAGATACAAAGATATTGCGCCATGGTATGATAAAGTAGAATCGTATATCGGGGTTTCTGGAGAGCTATTAGGGCTTCCACAGTTGCCAGATGGCCAATTCGAGCCGATGATGGAACTCAATTGTGTGGAAGATTATGTCCGTGGCAAAGTAGCAGACAATTTTGACGGAAGAATCATTACTGCAGGCCATGTGGCCCATATCAATAGTGATAAACAGTTTGACGGAGATGGAAGGGTACGCTGCCAATTCAGAAACCGTTGTGTTAGAGGGTGTCCCTTTGGAGCTTACTTCAGTAGTCTTTCCTCTACCTTGCCTGCAGCGGAAAGGACCGGGAATATGACCTTGCGTCCGGATTCCATCGTTCATGAAATCATGTATGACCCTGACACCAAAAAGGCTACAGGTGTTAAAGTAATTGATCGGGTAACCAAAGAGACTTTTGAATTCAAGGCCAAAGTGATTTTCCTATGTGCCTCCGCTGTTGCATCGACTAGTATTTTGATGCAGTCCAAGTCCGACCGTTTTGAAAATGGATTAGGAAATGATAGTGGCGAGTTGGGACACAATATCATGGATCACCACTTTTTAGTAGGGGCTCAAGGGAAAATGGATGGTTTTGATGATAAATACTACAAAGGCCGAAAACCCAACGGCATTTATATTCCTCGTTTCCGAAACCTAGGAGGCGCCAGTGATATGAAAGATTTCACACGCGGATATGGTTATCAAGGAGGTGCAGCTCGAGGCGATTATGAAAATCTTGTAGCGGAAGCTTCCTTTGGAAAAGAATTCAAAGATGGAGTGATGAAACCTGGAGGATGGACCATGAACATGCTGGCCTTCGGTGAAATCCTTCCGTACCACGATAACAAGATGATGTTGGATTATGAAAAGCTTGACCAATGGGGCTTGCCTACCGTTACCTTCGATGCGGAAATCAGGGACAACGAAATCAACATGCGCAAAGACATGCAAGACCAAGCAGTACAGATGTTAGAGAAATCCGGTGCGAGGGATATTGAACCCTATGATAGACCCTACGCCATTGGGTTGGGAATTCACGAAATGGGAACGGCTCGTATGGGTAGCAATCCCAAAACTTCGGTGGTAAACGAATACAACCAAGTGCATGCTTGCAAAAATGTGTACGTAACCGATGGAGCATTCATGACTTCTGCAAGTTGTGTGAATCCATCCCTAACCTACATGGCCTTTACGGCAAGAGCAGCAAATCACGCTGTACAAGAACTTAAAAAAGGAAACGTATAATGGAAAGAAGAAAAGCACTCAAGAATATGGGAATGGCCTTCGGGTACACTGTTGCCGCTCCCACCCTTATGAATCTGATACAGAGCTGTAGCAGTAAAAAAGTTTTGGATTGGTTTCCTGAATTTTTGACAAAGGACCAAGGTACAGCCATTCATACGTTAGTGGATATGATTTTACCCAAAACGGATACCCCTTCTGCCACGGAAATGAACATACATGTCTTTATTGACAGTTTCGCCAAAGAAGTGCTTCCCGAAGAGCATCAAGATTTCATGAAAATGACAATGGAAAAGTTTTTTGGGAAAGTGTTGAGCGAGACCCAAAAAGAAACGCTTGCAGAGGTTGATGAGGAAGGTTTTACGCCTACCCTAAGCAAATATCTCAAAAAGCGTACTAAAGACGTGGAAAAGGAGCATGGAGAGGCCATAGAAGCCTATTTTATGGCTATCGAAGAACAAGGCAGTGCCGTTTTGGATGATGAAATCGCTTGTTTCGCATTCGCCAATTCGCTACGCGACATGACGGTATGGTCTTATAAAAACACGGAGTATATTGGAGAAGAGGTTTTGGCTTATTTGCCCATTCCAGGGGAGTATGTTGCTTGTGACGACGCAGAAACCTTGACCCAAAACAGAGCTTGGTCCTTATAAAGAGGAGTCATTGATACCAAAAAGAAAAGCCCTCAAAAGAGGGCTTTTTTTATGACATAAAAATACCCTGGAACATGTTCAACATCTATGAACCTTTCCAGGGTATCTAATCAATAAACACTATCACATACTGATAAGTTCAGCACAAACTATGAGCCGCACATCAAGCAGTCGTCGTCTGCTTGGCCTTCCTTGGCACGTGCAATCATTTCTTTCATTTCCTCCGGTGTCATGGGTTGTATGTCAACCTCTTGTTGACTTACCGGTGTCGTTTCCACATTGAGTGTTTCTGCTGCCTTGGGTGCTGGTGCAGCAGCGGCAACTTCTGCCTCTGCTGCTATACTAACGGGAACTTCCTTCTTTTTAGTATTGTCCAAGGTGAATTTAATTGCATCTACCGCGGCTTTTGTTCTCAAATAGTACATCCCCGTTTTTAAACCGCTCTTCCAAGCGTAGAAATGCATCGAGGTCAACTTGGAATAGTTGGCATTTTCCATGAACAAATTCAATGATTGGCTTTGGTCAATAAAGTAGCCTCTGTGTCGGCTCATGTCGATAATATCCTTCATGCTCAACTCCCAAACGGTTTTATACAGTTCCTTAATTTCCTCAGGAATCACATCAATATGCTGGATGGAACCATTGGCGCGCATCAATTCTTGCTTCATGTTCTCGTTCCAAAGTCCTAGCGATACCAAATCTTCCAAAAGGTGTTTGTTTACCACAATGAACTCTCCTGAAAGTACACGTCTTGTGTAAATGTTGGACGTGTAGGGTTCAAAGCATTCGTTGTTTCCTAGAATCTGTGAAGTGGAAGCTGTTGGCATGGGTGCAACCAATAAGGAATTCCGCACACCATGTGCTTTGACATCTTTGCGCAACTTGGCCCAATCCCATCTTCCGGAAAGCTCTTCATCTTTTATCCCCCACAGATTATGCTGAAACTCTCCTTTTGACATGGGAGAACCTTTGTATGTAGAATAGGTGCCTTCTTCCTTCGCCAATTCCATAGAGGCGGTAACAGCGGCATAATACAAGGTCTCAAAAATCTCTTGATTGAGTGCTTTGGCTTCATCACTGGTGAAAGGCAGGCGCAACATGATAAAGGTATCGGCCAAACCTTGAACCCCAAGGCCTACCGGGCGGTGGCGCATATTGGAGTTTTCAGCCTCCTTTACCGGATAATAATTCCGGTCGATGACACGGTTCAAGTTCTTGGTTACCCTTTTGGTGACTTTAAACAGCTCTTTGTGGTCAAATGCACCATTCTTCACGAACATGGGTAGCGCGATAGACGCCAAATTACATACTGCAATTTCATCAGGAGAGGTATACTCCAAAATCTCGGTGCATAAGTTGGATGAACGAATGGTTCCAAGGTTTTTCTGATTGCTCTTTCGGTTGGCTGCGTCTTTGTATAACATGTACGGCGTACCCGTTTCGATTTGGGATTCCAAGATTTTCTCCCAAAGCTCTCTGGCCTTTATGGTTTTTCTTCCCTTGCCTTCAGATTCATATTTGGTATAAAGTGCTTCAAATTCTTCACTGTGCGAGTCGAAAAGTCCTGGGCATTCATTTGGACACATCAAAGTCCATTCTGCATCGGCTTCCACACGTTTCATAAACAAATCCGGAATCCACATAGCGTAGAATAAATCCCGGGCACGCATTTCCTCTTTTCCGTGGTTCTTTTTCAAATCCAAGAAATCAAAAATATCAGCATGCCATGGCTCTACATAAATCGCAAAGCTTCCTTTTCGTTTTCCGCCTCCTTGGTCCACGTAACGTGCTGTATCATTAAAGACACGTAGCATGGGCACAATTCCATTGGAAGTACCATTGGTTCCAGCGATATATGAACCCGTTGCTCTTACGTTATGAATAGAAAGTCCAATACCCCCAGCCGACTGGGAAATCTTGGCGGTTTGCTTCAAAGTATCATAGATGCCGTCAATACTGTCTTCGCGCATTGCCAATAAAAAGCATGAAGACATTTGGGGTTTTGGTGTACCAGAGTTGAACAAGGTTGGCGTAGCATGCGTAAAGTACTTTTTCGACATGAGCTCATAGGTCTCGATGGCCGCGTCCATATCGTTCAAGTGGATTCCAACGGCAACACGCATCAACATGTGCTGTGGGCGCTCGGCGATATTGCCATTGATTTTGAGCAGATACGAGCGTTCAAGCGTTTTGAAACCGAAATAGTCGTAGCCAAAATCCCGGTTGTAAATGATGGTAGAATCCAAGGTCTCAGCATTCTTACTGATTACCTCCATTACCTCATCGGAAATCAGTGGGGCATCTTTTCCGGTTCTTGGGTTTACATATTCGTAGAGGTCCTTCATGGTTTCTGAGAAGGACTTTTTTGTGTTTTTGTGCAAGTTCGAGATAGAGATGCGTGCCGCGAGCTTGGCATAGTCCGGGTGGGTGGTCGTCATAGTCGCCGCAATCTCTGCAGCTAAATTATCCAACTCGGAAGTGGTTACTCCGTCATACAATCCTTCAATGACCCGCATGGTAACTTTTACTGGATCTACGAGCCCGTTCAGGCCATAACACAACTTTCTTACCCTTGCGGTGATCTTGTCGAACATCACCGGCTCTTTTTTTCCATCTCTTTTTACTACGAACATTTGCTACTCTTCTTTTATGTGATACTTTTTGTTGGCTTTACCAATCACTTTTAATGTTAAAAAATTAACATTTAAGGTTAAGGTCACGGAAACCCTCGGGGGCAATGAGGGTTTGGTTGGTGGGTTATTTAAAAATCTGCATCGAAGCTGATTTTTTGGGAATCAGCATCTTTCTCTTTGTTGAGTACGCCCGCTTTCTGGTATTCCGACACACGCTTTTCAAAGAAGTTTGTTTTTCCTTGTAGCGAAATCATGTCCATGAAATCAAATGGGTTTGTGGCGTTATATACCTTTTCGCATTGTAGCTCGACCAAAAGTCTGTCGGTCACAAATTCAAGGTATTGGGTCATTAGTTTCGCGTTCATCCCGATAAGGCTAACCGGTAAAGATTCCGTGATGAACTCTCTTTCAATATTTAGGGCGTCTACGATAATCTCCGTGATACGCTCTTTTGGTACTTTGTTGATCAAGTGGTTATTGTGAAGGTGCACGGCATAGTCGCAATGCATTCCTTCGTCCCTTGAAATCAATTCATTGGAAAAAGTCAATCCAGGCATCAAACCTCTTTTCTTCAACCAGAAAATAGAACAGAAGGCTCCAGAGAAGAAAATACCCTCTACTGCGGCGAAGGAAATCAATCGTTCGGCAAAACTTGGGGAATCAATCCATTTTAAAGCCCAATCAGCCTTTTTCTTAATGGCAGGGAAGTTTTCAATGGCTTTGAAAAGGACGTTCTTCTCTTTCTCATCTTTTACATAGGTATCGATAAGCAGAGAATAGGTTTCGGAATGGATGTTTTCCATCATAATCTGGAAGCCATAGAAAAACTTGGCTTCGGAATACTGTACTTCGTTTACAAAGTTCTCTGCTAAATTCTCGTTTACAATACCATCGGAAGCAGCAAAAAAGGCAAGGATATGTTTGATGAAATATTGTTCGTCTTCACTCAATTTATTGTTCCAATCCGTCAAATCTTGGTGCAAATCAATTTCCTCAGCAGTCCAAAAGCAAGCTTCGCATTTTTTGTACCAATCCCACAAATCGTGATGTTGGATGGGGAAGATTACAAATCGGTCTTCATTTTCGGCTAAAATAGGTTCTACTGCTGCTGACATAGTGTTTTGTTGTGTGATAATTTAAAAAGGAAAAAATGATTGCCCTCGGATAGGGCTAACAAAGATTCAAAAATGAACGCGAAAACTAAAGTTTGTTTCAGCTTTTCAGGCCCAAAGTTTTTAACACAACTTGTTAAAATCTAGGTTCGCAAGGGATGATCATTGGGGCTAAGAAAGATTCTGTTCGATTCTACTTTTTGGCTTAGATCAAACAATAAAAAAGAGGTGAAAAAATATATTGATTCGAAAAATGGAGGTAAGGAAAAATGAATGGGATCAACCTAAACGGTACGGCCGTCTTACAATACCTTTGGGTACATTTTGTCCTTGGATAGTTCCCCCAAAATCCAAAGTCGCAAAGACGCCATAGAACAGCAAGAATGTTTGTGCAAGCGATTTCTAAACATAGAGGTTGGTTGCTCTGGCCGTACGTTTATGGTTAAATCAAAACTTTTCGATGAACTTGAATGAAGTGAAATGCTCTTTTCGGCCCCTGCTTTTCCAACTTTTGGAATATTTCATATAGCATTACAAAGGTGAAACTAAACAACCCTTTTTTTGAAAACATGCCTCGATGTGTAATCGGTCGTTTTTACTGTATAAATGGTTTATGCTTGAAAAAATTCAAGTGTGCTGTGGGAAAAAGAGGCTCTGGCTAAAGAAAATTGCCACAAGACGCTCTATGCAACGATTTTGCCCATTTGTACCTGTAATCCTGCCATCAACACATCTTTTCAATTCGATTTGGCAAATAATCCTATTTTTGAGTACAGTAATAACCCCGTACATGTTAGAAGCCGTAATTGTTGACGATGAGGTAAAAGCTCTGCAGAGTCTCAGTTGGGAATTGACCAATTTAAGTGACGAGGTGGATATCATTGCATCCTTTACCGATGCCCATGAAGCACTGAGTTACTTGGAGGCCAATACACCAGACTGTTTGTTTCTGGATATAGAGATGCCGGCTATGGATGGTTTTCAGTTTATAAAGAATCTTAAAAACAAGGATTTTCCTGTGGTAATCACAACAGCATATAATCAATATGCCCTTCAGGCCCTAAAAAACGAGGCCATTGATTATTTG
>JBCBCH010000118.1:0-7407 GCA_038530835.1 Bacteroidota bacterium
TTGTTTTTGAATCCCGTGATGTTTCCCACGATGGAAATCTCGAATCCTCCCAAAGGTTTTGACTTTCCGGAATTGTACCATCCGTTGGATATACTATACACTGCTGATTCTGCCACCGGAGCAAAATACGCGTTGGAAAAACGTTCTGCATCAGCAACACCCGCTACAAAAATGTCATTAAGGTCTTGCGATTTTACCATGCCGCTGAGTAGCAAACATAGTCCCAAAATAATTCGTTTCATTTTGTAAACTTTTTCTTAAAACTAAAAAACTCGCCTACTGAGGGCGAGTTTTTGTTGTAAAATAATGGTTATTTATGCATCAATGTTCGCATAAACGGCATTTTTCTCAATGAATTCCCTTCGTGGAGGTACTTCATCCCCCATTAACATAGAGAAGATTCTATCGGATTCCGTTGCGTTTTCGATGCTTACTTGGCGTAATGTTCTGAACTCTGGATTCATGGTGGTATCCCACAATTGTTCGGCATTCATTTCTCCAAGACCTTTGTAACGTTGAATACCTGCGCCACCATTCATGGATTCGATAATAGCGTCGCGTTCTTCGTCGTTCCAAGCATACCGCTTTTTGCTTCCTTTTTTCACCAAATACAGCGGTGGGGTAGCAATATAAACATGTCCGTTTTCGATGAGCTCGCGCATATATCGGAAGAAGAAAGTCAAAATCAAGGTCTCGATATGGCTGCCATCCACATCGGCATCACACATGATAACCACTTTGTGATAGCGAAGCTTTTCAAGATTCAGTGCTTTGCTATCTTCTTCTGTACCAATGGTCACACCCAAAGCTGTATACATGTTTTTGATTTCCTCATTTTCGAAAACCTTATGTTGCATGGCCTTTTCCACATTCAAAATCTTACCCCTAAGCGGCAAAATTGCTTGGAAATTACGGTCGCGACCCATTTTGGCCGTTCCGCCTGCAGAATCCCCCTCAACAAGGAACAACTCGCAGTTTTCTGGGTTTTGGTCAGAACAATCCGATAGTTTTCCGGGTAGCCCACCACCTGTCATTGGATTTTTGCGTTGTACCATCTCACGCGCCTTGGCGGCTGCGTGTCTTGCTTGTGCAGCAAGAATCACCTTTTGTACCACGGATTTGGCATCTTCAGGATGTTCTTCCAAGTAATTGGTCAACATTTCAGACACCGCTTGACTTACGGCACTGGTCACCTCGCGGTTCCCCAATTTGGTTTTCGTCTGCCCTTCAAATTGTGGTTCGGCAACTTTTACAGAAACAATTGCTGTCAATCCTTCCCGGAAATCATCTCCAGAAACTTCAAATTTGAGTTTGTCCAACATTCCCGAGGCATCCGCATACTTTTTCAAAGTGGAAGTAAGTCCTCTTCTGAAACCGGATAAGTGTGTACCCCCTTCGTGGGTGTTGATATTGTTTACATAGGAATGCAAATTTTCCGTGTAACCCGTATTGTAAATCATGGCTACCTCAACCGGAATTCCGTTTTTTTCGCCTTCCATCGCGATAACACTTTGGATAAGTGGCTCACGGGTACCGTCCAAGAACTTGATGAATTCCTTCAATCCTTCATTGGAAAAGAAGGTTTCCCCAACATATTCTCCTTTCTCGTCCTTGTTTCGTTTATCGGTGAGGGATATGGTCACTCCTTTGTTCAAATACGCCAACTCGCGCATTCTGTTGGCCAAGGTATCGTAGTTGTACTCTCTGGTTTGGGTAAAAATGGTATCATCGGGAATAAAGGTAACCACAGTTCCTGTGATATCGGTTTTCCCAACACTTTTTACAGGATAAAGGGTCTTCCCTTTTTCATACTCTTGCTCCCATATTTTCCCTTCGCGATGAACTGTGGCTTTCAAATGATTGGAGAGGGCATTCACACAGGATACACCAACTCCGTGAAGTCCACCAGAGACTTTATAGGAATCCTTATCGAATTTACCCCCAGCTCCAATCTTGGTCATAACCACTTCCAGAGCGGAGACACCTTCTTTTTTGTGCAATCCAACCGGAATTCCACGACCATTATCTTGTACGGTAATGGAGTTATCTTCATTGATGGTCACCGAAATAGTATCACAGTGCCCGCCCATGGCCTCATCGATGGAATTGTCCACCACTTCATAGACCAAATGATGCAATCCTCGGGCTCCAACATCACCGATATACATGGAAGGACGCATCCGTACGTGTTCCATACCCTCAAGGGCCTGAATACTATCTGCGGAATACTGATTTTTTTTGGCTTCTTCGCTCATAAATTATCTCGTTTGCTATGAAAATTTCAAATCCTACAAATATAAGGAAAACCCAGAAAAATTAAGGGGTTGAGGCTATTTGAAGTACTCAAGTTATCAACACTTTTTTGTGGAAAAACCGATACGTTAAAAGCAGGTTTTTTGCATCAAAAAAGCCCCTAAAAAAGGGGCTTTTCCGACTAATTGAAAATGAAACAAAGCGTCACCTACCTACCGCTCTGTTTTTTGTGCGTGGCTATTTCACATAAGCATCTTCGTGCACGTGCGCCACGGCCCTTCCTGAAGGGTCATTCATGTTTTTAAAGGCCTCATCCCACTCCAAGGCAATTTTGGTGCTACAGGCCACCGAAGGTTCTTGTGGCACGCTCAAAGCAGCCGCATCTGAAGGGAAATGCCCTTCAAAAATGGAGCGATAGTAATATTCTTCTTTTGAGGTAGGAGTTTGAATTGGAAACTTGAAACGAGCGTTTTCAAGTTGCTCATCCGATACTTCTTTTTCGACCAAAGCTTTCAGAGTATCAATCCAGCTGTAGCCTACTCCATCAGAGAATTGCTCTTTTTGGCGCCAAGCCACACTTTCGGGCAAATAGGACTCAAATGCCTTTCGAACCACCCATTTTTCCATACGTTCACCGTTGATCATCTTGTCTTTTGGGTTGATGCGCATGGCAACATCCATAAATTCTTTGTCCAAGAAGGGCACACGACCTTCAATACCCCAAGCTGCCAAGGATTTATTGGCCCGCAAGCAGTCGTACATATGCAGTTTGTCCAACTTGCGTACGGTTTCTTCGTGGAAATCTTTTGGGCTGGGCGCTTTGTGAAAGTAAAGATACCCCCCAAAAAGCTCGTCGGCTCCTTCACCAGACAATACCATTTTGATGCCCATGGATTTGATGACACGGGCCATAAGGTACATGGGCGTAGAGGCACGAACCGTAGTGATATCGTAGGTTTCCAGATTATAAATTACATCTTTGATAGCATCCAAACCTTCTTGAATGGTAAACTTTATTTCGTGGTGGATGGTTCCGATATGGTCGGCTACTTTT
The DNA here is from genome assembly GCA_038530835.1 of Bacteroidota bacterium. Lineage (GTDB taxonomy): Bacteria > Bacteroidota > Bacteroidia > Flavobacteriales > Flavobacteriaceae > Flagellimonas. Next base: position 3,308 of record JBCBCH010000118.1, read on the forward strand.
CTTGCGGCTGCCAAATCGGGAGAACCTTCCAAACCTACTGAGAACGAGTGCAATTGTGGCCACCAAGCTTCTTTGGTATCACCCGATTCAATTCGCATTTGTGAAAACTTTTTGGCCACGGCTGAAGTCACCGAAGAATCCAATCCGCCGGAAAGCAATACCCCATAAGGCACATCAGACATCAATTGACGGTGTACGGCAGCTTCCAAAGCATCTTTGATGGCTTGAATACTGGTTTCGTTTTCTTTAACGGCTTCATACTCCATCCAATCCCGTTGATACCATCTTTTGAACTTCCCATCTGCGCTGTGCAAATAGTGTCCTGGAGGGAACAACTCAATTTTGGTACAAACCCCTTCCAAGGCTTTTAATTCGGAAGCAACGTAAAACGTTCCGTTGCGGTCCCAGCCAATGTAAAGTGGAATGATACCCATATGGTCGCGAGCGATAAAATACTCGTCTTTGGCAGCATCATAAATCGCAAAGCCGAAAATCCCATTCATTTCATCCACAAAATCAGGTCCCATTTCTTTGTAAAGGGCCAAAATGACCTCGCAATCCGATTGGGTCTTGAATTCATATTTTCCTTCAAATCGCTTGCGAAGCTCTTGATGGTTATAGATTTCACCATTGGCCGCCAATACCAGCTGTCCATCATCACTATATAGGGGTTGTTTCCCAGAAGTGGGGTCAACGATGGCCAAACGTTCATGGGCCAAAACAGCTTTATCGTTAGAAAAAATTCCGCTCCAATCCGGACCACGATGTCTTATTTTCTTTGACATCTCCAATAACTGGGGTCTTAACTCTTCTGTCTCTTGCTTTATATCAAAAGCACACACAATTCCGCACATATCTCTTTTCTTAATATCAATTAGTCTTACAAAACTGCGTTCTTTCTTTTAATTATGAAACAAATAACATAAAAGTAATTTCAATTTGTAACCATAAAAATGATTTTCTTAGCTAAAACGAATTGAACTGCATGATTTGAAAAGATTTTGTTGCACTTTGAAAGGGTTGTTAAATTTTAACGTCTCTTTAGAAGAATTCGCTAGGGGAACATCCTAGCTTTGAAACTTCAAAATCAACATCATGAAGAAAATTGTTCTTTTTATTTTATGTGCTTTGTCTGTTGGGCTTACAACAGAAATGACAGCTCAAAAATTTGGTGGTTTGGACAAAAGTCCAGCCGATATTGCTGCTTACCCTACCAGCTACCGTGAGTCGGACAAGTCTGTTCGCGTGATTTACAGCCGTCCGCAGTTAAAAGGGAGAACCCTAGCTGAGTTGGCTCCTGCTGGAAAAGTATGGAGAACCGGCGCAAATGAAGCTGCTGAGATTACTTTTTACAAGGATGCCACTTTCGGCGGAAAAAGTGTAAAAGCGGGAACCTATTCTTTGTTCACGATTCCTGGCGAAAGCGAGTGGACGGTTGTTCTAAACTCCAATTTGAACCAGTGGGGCGCTTATTCCTATGATAGTGCTGCTGATGTGGTTCGTGTCACCGGAGGTGTTTCTTCAGATGGCGAGTCGTTGGAAGCCTTTTCCATAGCCTATAAAGATGTGGACAATGGCGTTCATATGATTATGGGATGGGGTACTACTCGTGTTGCCGTTCCAGTTAGCTTCTAAGGTATAGCTAAAGATATTTTGAAAGGCGGGGAAGATTTCCTCGCCTTTTTTATTTTAGAACTCAATCATCTTCAAATTGGGTCATGACAAATTCAACACGTCGGTTTTTTTGTCGTGCCTTTTCGGTTTGGGTGCTATCCAGTGGTTTTTGGTTGCCATACCCTTTGGAAGTGATACGATTTTTATCCAAACCCAATTGCATCAGATATTTCACAACCGCTTTTGCCCTTCGATTGGAAAGTACGTGATTGTACTCATCTGAGCCTTGGTCATCGGTATGACCGCTAATATCTACTTTGAGTTTTGGGTGCTTTTCAAGGTAACCGTATACGGCTCGAAGATTTTCTTTGGCCTTGTTTCCGAGGTTGGCTCGGTCAAAATCAAAGTTGACATGGTCCAATACATAGCTTTGGTTGGGGCGATAATCCGGCCCTAAATATTCTAATGAGACTGTATCAATATAGTAATAGGCATAGCCTTCTTCTTTTGAAGCTTTGGTGTTCTGTGGCAAATATTTGGTAGCGCTATTGCTTTTAAAATTTCCAAGTATCAAATGTGATTCAAATCCTTTGGCCACCAAAATCAGTTGCACTGCTATCCATTCCTGCTTTTCTTTATAAAAACCTTTGGATGAAAAGGGTTTAGGTCGAGTTGTTTTGGTCTCTTGTGAGGATAACAACACATTGGACAAATGCCTTTTGGTGTGCACAGAGAGCGGATTTTCAGAGAAAGCGGCTCCAAAATCCAGCACCGCACCGTCAGATTTCTCTGAAAGACTGATGTAAGCGGTCAGTTGATACCGATGTCCCCGTTGCAAAGGTTCCTGCAAGGGTACTTGAATGTATTCCCGATAATCTTTTGGCGCATAAAGATAGAGTCCCGCATACCCGTCTCCCTCTTGAGAAGCTTGTTTGCCTTTAAAATTCATGGGGATTCCCAACTTGGTCTTACTACAAACATTAAAATAGTCTGTTGTACCTAAGGTAGGGGCATTCCAGTAAGAGACATCATTGTTGAGATTGCTCATTTTTACAGGGCACTCCGAAAAGTCTTCAAAGCCACCATTCAATACGAGATTTTGTCCGTGTAGTGTGGTGAGGTTGAACACGAAAAGAAGCGCGAATGAGATATATAGGAATCGTAATCGCATGATTTCCAATAACATTGGCTAATTCAAGGTACTATAAAACCTCGAATTTTGTATCACTTATAACGGTTTTCGCTCTTTTATATTGCGTATTTACCTACATGTCGAACTTGTAGGACACCCCTGCAAGGGCTTGAAAACCTTGAACCCTAAAGTTGGCCCAACGTTGGTAATCATTGTTAGCGAGATTAGATGCTTTAACGAAAATGGTTAGCTGCTCGTTAAAACGATAACCCGCTTGTAGGTTGGCATCAAAAAAGGCGTCAAGTGAAATAATGGTTGCTGGAAATTCGGATGGGGTGGCATTGGCAATCGCCTGCGCCTCCAAATCATCCCTTTCTCCGACATAGAACAAGTTTCCACCTACGAACCAATTTTCATCAATCTGATAGTCCATGAACAAAGACCCTTTGATGTTGGGTAAGTTCCACGCAGGATTGTCGGTTTCCGTATCGTAATCGTAGAATTCCACATTCATCCCTAGCGTAAAGTTGCGATTGATGTCCAAATTCAATTCTCCAAAAAAGCCCAAAGTCTTGATATCATCGTAGAACACTTGAAAGGAATTCCCCAAAAAGTATCCATTGTCATCGGTACGGAAAGTGTTTTCCGGATTCAGCAAGAACAAAGGTCTGCGATTCTCCGCTGCATAAGAACCTTTAAGGTTGTACCCCAAATTAGGAAGCAATTGTCCTTTTAACCCAATGTAAGCATCATATTGTTGATCCGTAGGCTGAATTTCCAAAGTGGGTGATACAAAGGGGTTTTCACTTACCAAATCATAGTAAGAATTTTGACGTAGGTTCCCTTCGATTCCACCATAGGCAATCACATTATCTTCGGCAACCCTGTAGGAAGCCGTCACAGAGGGGTAAATGAAAAACTGACTATCGCTATTTTCCGTATCCAGGCCATATACCAAAGAGGCTCCCAAGTTTAGCGTTAAATCATCGCGAAGAATCAACAGACTTGGTGTAACCCCAACTTGAAAATGACTGTAATTGGAACCCATAGTATTCACGGTACTGTTCAAGGATTCGTCTTCAAAATTTCCGCTTACATAATCCAATTTTGCGCCAATAGTAACCAACTCATCGGTGATGGGCAATTCAATGGTTGGTTGCACCACAATTCGGTTTTCCCCGGATTCCGTGGCATCCCAAAACCGTCGCAAGAGTAGGTTTCCTTTTTTGAAGAATCCATCCTCCACTTCAATATCAGCTGTGGCACCAATACTGAAATAGTTTTGTGTTTCGTCCAAATCTGAAATCACGGCAGGGTCAAATTCCTCTTGTTCCACACCATACCAATTGTAAAG
>JBCBCH010000119.1:0-7355 GCA_038530835.1 Bacteroidota bacterium
CGGGCTCAAAGTCCATTGGGTCATCTGAAATGTGCGATAACATTTCTTCTACGGAAAGCACTTTTTGAGGATTCTGGACGGTTTCGGAAACCAGAATCGGGTCGAAATTATATTCCGGTAAGCCCGTGGTATGGTTCAACAACATTTTCAAGGTAATCTTCTCAACCCCTTCTTTGTTCATGAGCCAGTCATATTTCAAATAGTTGGTCAATGGATCATTTAAATCCAATTTTCCCTTTTCATACAGTTTTAAGATGACCACAGCCATGTACGTTTTGCTGACACTCTGCAGGTAGAAACGATGTTCTGAGGTCAAAGGTTCTTGTTTCTCAACATTGGCAAACCCTTCGGCGTGGGACCAAAAACCCGTCTCTGGATTGTACACGGTTAATGCCAAGCCGGGTATGCCCATCTCGACGTACTTTTTTAGCAATTCTTTTACCGCTCTTTGTTTTTCTTTTGGGAACCCTGATTTTTGGCCCCATCCAAGACTTATCGATAGAATGCATATCGACGTAATGATTTGTTTTTTCATGATTGATAAATTTTCAACCAAATATCAGGGAGAAAGCCATTTTAATCTCAGGATAATTAGTGCCCAAAAGATGAAATGTAGCATTTTTGGTGATAAAGTGTAGTAGTCTGTTTATATGGTTTGCGTGGTGGCATCCAGCCATCTTTTAAATTCTGGAGCTGTGGTTCTGCTGACTATTTGTTCCCCTTCCAGCGGAATTTCCCTTTTTACATCAACAATAAGTTTACCGTTTACATCCTTTTTATACCCCTCAATCCAATCCCTATGAATAATGAATTTTCGATTCAGGCGAAAAAAAAGCTCCTCGGGAAGCATCGGGGCTATTTTGTTTAGTGAGCTATCGATAACGAATTGTTGCATGGTATTGGTCAACAAATACGAAGTTTTGTCATCTACATAAAAGCCAGCAATGTTTTCAAAATTGATGTGTTTCGCGCTCTTTCCGAGTTGTACTTTAAATCCGTTGGACCTTAATTTTTTATCCGATTCCCGCAGTGACAGTTCGCTATGCCATTTGCTGTGGAAGTAATACCCGATATAGATACCGTTAATGACTAAAATCCAAATGAAGAAAATAAACAGATTATAGGTGTAGAAATTCACTGGCAGCGGACCATCACCAAAAAAATAGTTGACCAATTCGGTAACTATGATGAGGTAGCCTTGAATGACAATATTGGTCAAAAGAATTTGTATGAAAATCCGTTTGGTAAAGGCTTGTTCATAGGGAACCTTTTTATCTAACCAAAGAATGGCCATGCGTCCGAACCACCAAGCCATGTAACCCTGTGCCAAATCAATAAAGTATGTAGTGTACGTATACCAATCCCACCGAATGGTACTATAAGTAAGGTGATAATTAATGGTATTGATTATCGGAATCAATATCAGAAAGAGAAGTAAATCATTATATTTTCCTAGATACTTCTGGTACATTACGGCCATTTGGATTTAAAGATAAACAGGGCATTTTTTTGTTACAAAATGAATTCGCGATTCGCTACATTTGGGGGATTTTTACCCAAACCTATGCAAATTACCAACACCATTTTAATGATACGGCCAGTCAACTTTCGAATGAACGAGCAGACTGCTGTAAACAACTATTTTCAGGAAAAGCCCCAGATGCTCCAAGAGGAGGTAAATCGAAAGGCGCGGCATGAATTTGATGAATTTGTTCTGAAATTGAAAGCAAATGGTGTAAATGTAATCGTCGTAGAAGATACCAAGGTACCGGATACCCCAGACTCGATTTTCCCAAACAATTGGGTATCGTTCCATCACAGTGGCACGGTTTGCGTATACCCCATGTTCGCGGAAAACCGTAGACAGGAACGCCGAGAAGATATTTTCGATATACTGGAAAGCAATGGTTTCGAAATCTCTAATGTCATGGATTATACCTCGGCTGAGGAGGAAGGGGTTTTCCTGGAGGGTACCGGAAGTATTTTAAAAGATAGGGTTAATCAAAAAGCGTATTGCGCCTTGTCCGAAAGGGCCCATGAAGAATTGTTCATAGAATTTTGCGAAGATTTTGATTGCTTTCCCGTGATTTTTACCGCAAATCAGACCGTTGAGGGTGTGAGAAAACCCATTTACCATACCAACGTAATGATGGCCATGGCCGAAACCTTTGTTGTGATTTGTTTGGATACGATTGACGACAAAAAAGAACGAAAAATGGTCGTAGAACATATCAAGAAAGATGGTAGAGAGGTTATTGCGATAACGGAGGAGCAGATGTACCAATTTGCCGGGAATATGCTGCAAGTATTGGGAACTGATGACAAGCGATTTATGGTAATGAGTTCTGCAGCGTTCAAAAGTCTGCGTCAAGACCAAATTGAGGCTATCGAAAAACACTGTCCTATTCTGCATAGCCCTTTGGATACTATCGAAACCTGCGGTGGGGGGTCTGCCCGTTGTATGATGGCCGAAGTATTCTTGCCAAAAGCCTAAAAAGACCATTCTTTAAATATTGGTGTTTTACGCGAATCAAAATGAGCAGGTTTCCAAACCTAGGTCAGCGATGGATTTATGTGTTTTTAAGTCTTAAATATTGTACCTTAAAGCAAAACCTAAACAAATGACTTTAAAGTACTTGCCACTACTCTCTATCCTACTTTTTACAGGAATCCTTACCATATCTGCCCAGACGGAAAAGAAACTCATTGTTACCGAAAAAATAAAAGTATCAGGGGATTTGGCTCGTGAACCGATGGTGGCCGAAGCACCCAATGGCGATTTGTATGTTACAGGCTATCGGAATGGTAGTGCTTCACCACAGCTATGGAAAAGCACGGATAAAGGAAAAACATGGCAAATGCTGGATGTGGGTGCAGTTGCAGATGGTGCCGATGGCAATTCCGATGTGGATTTGGTCGTGGACGATACAGGGAAGGTCTATTTCCTGACCATGAAATTTACCAAAGTGCCTGAAGACACTTCCAATTTTGATTGGAGTTCCATGAAAGGGATACATATTGCCTTAGGGCAAAGCGATAACGGTGGAGAGGATTGGAAGTGGGACTTTATCTCCCAAAACGATTTTGATGACCGTCCTTGGGTGACCTTAGCATCTGATAAATCTGTCCATATCGTTTGGAATGACGGAAACGGGGTGCATTATCGGGTAAGTGATGATAATGGGGCTTCGTGGCAAGAACGCCCTAAGATTCATGATTTAGGAGGTTCAAGTCATTTCACCGCTGGACCCAATGGATTATTGGCCGCAAGGGTAAGTCCAATGTCCGCTTCTGGTAACCGCTTTGATGCCGAAGTGGATTTGATAAAAGTAAGTACGGATTTTGGTAAGACTTGGAATTCGGTTCCGCTGCCCGGAACCCGAGAGTGGAGTCCGGAATTGGGCAAAGGTTTGCCACGATGGGTCGAGCCTTTAGGGTTCTCCAAAAAAGGGGAGTTGTTTCATGTATGGAGCGAAGGACAAGTCTTAAAAATGGGCGTGTGGGACGAAACCAAATCAGATTGGACCATAACCAGTATTTCCACTTCAGAGCAACCTATTTACTATCCTTTTATGAGCATGGGAGAGGATGGTCCGCTATTAACTTGGGTTTCTGGCATGAACGAAACCTTAAAGCATCATGCTGCAGTGCTGACGCAAAAGGATGGAACTTGGCATGTGCATGAAATGACACCAACGGCCCTTCCAGAAATTACGTCAAGGTTTGGAATGGGCGATGCGATGGCTGTCGGGGGAGAGTATTTTCCGTTGATTCAGTTGCAAAATGGCGATTTTGGGATGGTGACCACTATACAAGACAACAAAAACGAAGATTACGGCTTTACTTGGTGGCGTCTTTCTTTGCAGTAAGTTTCGGTTACTCTTCTGATACCGTGAACTCTCGTATGGCTTGATTGGGTTCCATAATACTATACCCCGACCAAAACTCCGGGTTGTACGAAGGCATATAGGTAGCTTCTATGTTTTTGTCTTCTTTTAAAGCGTCAAAAGTTCCTTTCGAAATGGGTTGGGTGTCGTATGCCACAAATTCCCATTTAGTGTTTTGGGCCATCTGAAAATCAATATTCAGTCGCAGTTCGTTTTGTTTACGGCGCCCTTTCACGTTTTTGTTCTTTTCGATAACGTCTAACGGGCGGTCAAAACGAAACCAGCGTCCAAAGCTGAAATCCATGAACTTCAGTTCATACGTATTGTTGGCAATTTTTCCAAAACGCATCATTCCTTTGTATACCATTTCACGATAGTAGATTCCCAAAAGTCTGAAGTTCCTTAGATTTTTCACGTTTTCAAATTCAATTTGAAGCACGGCAAAATCTTCAATGTTGATATATAAGCGCCCTCTGAAGTCAGCACTGCCTTTAGGTTCGAAACGTACCACGTAGACCCCTGCATCATCAATGTCGGTATAGCCCTCCAAATGATACCGGTACTTTCTTTTCTTTCGGATAACATTGAGCTTGGGCTCGTCCTCATAAAACACTTCTCCGAGAATCTCGTCAAAAATCCGTTTTTGTTCTTCCACCAAACCGCTGATGCTATCCCTGCCGAGTTCGTTTTCAATAACTTCTGCTTGTTCTTCTTCCATATCCATGAGAATTGAATCCACCTGAACCTTTTGGCTAAACAGTCCCGACTTGATTTTGAGATAGGAGTCCCGTTTTACGTTTTCCTTGAACATGTTTTCTAGGCGTTCGCCCAATTCCTCAATAGAACTGATTTGTTTTTTGTTGTAGAGCTCTGCAGCCTTTACAATATTGACTTTATAGTCAGAATCCCCAATGTACAGGTCTCCCAAGGTTTCGGTATAGTAGGAAGAATTCCGAGGCACGGCGCGCCCTAAACTGTCGACTAAGGGTTTGTCAAGCTCCGGGATGGAGGATTTCTCAAACCCCATATCCAGTTTTTGAACGTTTCCAAAAATGGATTGCCGCAAAAAATAACGTTGTTTTATAGGGGATTGATTCACGTTCTGGGGAAGACGCTCAATCATTTTTTCAATGATTTCATCCACCTCCAACTCTTCATCAAATAGATAGACTCCGCTCAATTCAATAGCTTTTGGTCTAATGCCCACAATGGAATCTTGAAGCTGTTCTAGGGCGTAGCCGGTTTTTTGGTACCCCATTGATGAGATGTAAACGGAATCCAATAGGGTTTCGTTGGCTTCTATGGTAAAACTGAATCGACCTTCTTCATTTGTGATTACGCCGCTGTTTTCTCCGTATTGGATGGTAGCGTAGGGGATGCCTTGTTGGGTCTTGGCGTCGATAAGCTTTGTACTAATCATCGTTTGGGCAGATAATTGCAAGTAGCCTGAAAAAAGAACCAGGGCAAGCCCCATCAATTTGAAAAGCCTCATAAACGGAAGGTTTGTTGTAAAGACGCAAATTTCAAACCAAAGGTTGCATTGTGCAGGTCTTTTTTTAAATAAAATCGATAAAGATTTACGTCTTCGCCAAATTCCGAATCATCCCGCCGAAAATAAAGAAGTGGAACGGTAATACAGAAAACCAATATAAACGCCCCATAAGACCCTTGGGCCTAAAGGTAGCCACTTGGTGCAGCGTGTTGTTTTGGTCAATACGAAACTCCAACCAAGCTTCGCCGGGCAGTCGCATTTCCGCGAACAACAAGAGACGTTTCCCCTCGCGGTCTGCTAGAAGCACACGCCAAAAATCCAAGGCGTCTCCGGGAAAAATCTTGTCAGGATGTGTTCTTCCGCGGCGTAATCCAGGCCCGCCATTCAATTTATCCAAAAACCCTCTAATGCGCCATAGCCAGTTGCCATAGTACCAACCCGTTTCCCCACCAATTTTCCAAATGTTTTCCAAAACCTTTTTTGGGTTTTCAATTTTCAGTTTTTGCACATCTTTAAGCACACCGAATCGCGGAACTTGAATGTATTTTTCCAAATCTTTTTTGACCTGTCCACTGGCGATACTGTCCTTCCAGCTGCTAACTACCAAGTTCTGCTCAATTTTCTTGAAGGCCATGTCAATGGCTTCTTCGTAGGTGTGTGTTTCAATACCCAAAAGTGTTTGGAGGCGATTGTCCCTCGCCACAACTTCCATTTTCATGCTATCTACAAGGTTTATGGCAAGTTTGTAGGAGGTTGAGGTCACGAAATAAAGCCAATATGAGGAAAGCTTTGGTGTCATGACTGGCACCGTATAAATCCAATTTTTAAAGCCTCTTACCTTGGCATATTTGTGCAACATTTCCTTGTAGGTAAGCACGTCTGGCCCTCCAATATCAAAGGATTGGTCATAGGTATTGCTGTTTCCCAAAACTCCAGTCAAAAAGGACATAACGTCCCGTATGGCGATAGGTTGGCTACGGGTCAGCACCCATTTTGGCGTAACCATTACCGGTAGTTTTTCGCATAGATCTCGAATAATCTCAAAGGATGAGCTGCCAGAACCGACAATAATCCCCGCCCGAAGCACGGTGAGATAAAAGTTCCCGGTGTATAGAATGTCTTCAACGTTTTTTCGGGAAGAGAGGTGTTTTGAAAGCTCCGTATCGTTGACAATTCCACTGAGGTAAATGACTTGTGTAACCTTGGTATGTTCCAAATATTGGTTGAAGTGTTTCGCTGCAAGGGCTTCTTTTTCATCAAAATCGCTAATGGAAGAAGTCATCGAGTGAATCAAGTAGTATGCGATATCAATATCCTCTGGCATGTTGGAAGGTTCCACGGCTTCCAAGAAATCAATTTCAACTACTTCAATCCTTTTGCGAGTGTATTCGTCGACGGACAGGCGTTTTTCATCCCGAACAGCACAAACTACCTCACAACCCATGTCCAAGAGCTTGGGCAAAAGCCGCATGCCGATATATCCGTTTGCACCAGTCAGTAGAATCTTCATAAGGCCTCTGATTTAAGGGAAACCAAGTCTTGGAAAGTGGTTTTACTTGTTTTCATCCGCAGCTTTCATCATTTGGGTTATGAAATAGAAGATACACCCAAAAATGGGAATCATGATAAGGGGAAGCATCCAAAGCCCCAATCCCTTTTCGTAAAAAACCTGAGTTAGGATACTGATGATAAGCAAGGCGAATACCCAAACGATAATGAGATTCATTACAACCAGCATTCGAATGCCCAAGGCATATACTTTCGGGGCGTTGTGCTCCGTCAAAGTGACCGGAAAGTTAAAATTCCACGGTTTTATTCTGGTTGCCAAAAACATCAAACCAAAATACAGCAAGATGTTGATGCCCAGGAGCGACCAAAGCACCGATTTTCCGCCAAAACTATCGGCTACGCCTTCTAGATTAAAATGGGTCGGGATGATGTTCGGGATATTTTGGTACATCACACCCAGAAAAACA
>JBCBCH010000120.1:0-7337 GCA_038530835.1 Bacteroidota bacterium
AATGCATTTTTGGTTGGGGTCGCAGTAAATCCAAAGCGGGTTGCAGACGAAACCTATGTGTCTGTCTACAAAAGAGAATTCAATAGCATCACCGCAGAAAATGCGATGAAGATGCATAGTATTTTGATTGGTTTGGATGCAAACAACCAACCCATTTACGACTGGACCCAATCCGATGCCATAGTAAACTTTGCAGAGGCAAACCAAATGAATCTCCATGGACATACACTGATTTGGCATGAGAGTATTCCAGAGGTGTTGCAAAACTTTAAAGGAACTGATGAGGGTTTTGCGCATATCATAAAGACCTACATTACGGATGTGGTAACACGGTATAAGGGAAAGGTGGATTCTTGGGATGTTGTGAACGAAGCCATAGATGATGAATCTGCATTGTTTCGAAATTCCATTTTTTACGAACGCATGGGCAAAGACTATGTAAAAAAGTGTTTCGAGCACGCAAGAGCAGCCGATAATGAAGTAAAACTGTTTTACAATGACTTCAATCTTGTAACTAAAAAGAAAAAACGAAAAGCTGTTTTTGCGCTTGTAGATGAATTGATAACCGAAAACCTCATCGACGGTGTTGGCTATCAAATGCACATCAACTTTGATTTTCCAAGTAAATCCCTAGTCCATAAAGCAGTCTACTATGCAACCAAAAGGAAGCTTTTGGTACATTTCTCCGAGCTGGATGTTCAGGTCAATGCCAACAAGGATGTCGAATCCTTCTCCCAGACAAGAGCAGAAGCTCAAAAAGAAAAAGTTCGGGAAGTCGTGGAGGTTTATGCTGACCTTCCAAAAAAATGCCAGTATGCATTAACCGTTTGGGGATTGAAAGATGACGACTCGTGGATTACCCCTCGTTTTGGCCATAAAGATTGGCCGCTGCTCTTTGATGATAAATTTCGTAAGAAAGATGCCTATTACGGATTTCTTGATGCATTGAACCAAAAACAAAACCAATAAAGACTAAATCGAATCGAAAATGACAGTTAAAAAAACCATATTCGGACTATGCATTGGCCTATTTTTAATGGTCGGGTGTTCTTGGGTAATTTCAAAAAAAACAAAAGACAAGGTGGAAATAACCACTCCTTTCGATTTTGAGGAAAAGGCAAAGGCGTTGGTAGCGCAAATGACTTTGGAAGAAAAAGTTTCCCAAATGAATTATGAATCCCCAGCCATTGAACGGTTGGGTATTCCTGAATACAACTGGTGGAACGAATGCCTGCATGGCGTGGGAAGAGCCGGCAGAGCTACAGTGTTTCCGCAAGCAATTGGCCTTGCCGCCACTTTTGACAAGGACCAAATGTCCAAAATTTCAAACATCATCTCCGATGAAGCACGCGCCAAGCACCAGGAGTTTGCTTCTAGGGGTAAACGAGGCATTTACCAAGGATTGACCTATTGGACACCGAACATCAATATCTTCCGTGACCCACGTTGGGGCCGCGGTATGGAAACCTACGGAGAAGACCCCTATTTGGCTGGGGAGTTGGCCGTACGTTTCATTAAAGGCCTTCAAGGCGATGACCCCAACTATCTGAAATTGGTCGCGACGGCCAAACATTTTGCGGTACATAGCGGCCCAGAAGCAGACCGTCACAGTTTCAATGCGGTGCCAAGTCCGCAAGATTTTCTGAATACCTATAGTCCACACTTTGAAAAGGTGGTGAAAGAAGCCGGTGTGTATTCGGTAATGTGCGCCTACAATAGTTATAACGGCCAACCCTGTTGTGGAAATGTTGAATTGAACGATTTGCTTCGTGAAGACTGGGGCTTTAACGGCTACATCGTTTCGGACTGTTGGGCCATCAAGGATTTTTTCGATGAAGGCGCTCATGAAATCAGCGCGGACGCTAGGGAAGCTTCTGCCGTAGCGGTTAAAGCAGGCACCGATTTGAATTGTGGAGACTCCTACCCTGCTTTAGTGCAAGCTGTAAAAGATGGTCTTATCACAGAGGCAGAGTTGGATGTATCTCTTGAAAGATTAATGGTTGCTCGACTAAAATTGGGTCTTTTTGCCCCAGAAGGCGCCGTGCCCTATGAAAACATCCCTTATGATGTGGTCGATTCAGAAAAACATCGTTTGGCCGCTTTGGAAACGGCTCGAAAATCCATGGTGCTCTTGAAGAATGACAATAACACCCTGCCTTTAGACAAAAATGAGATTCAAAAAATAGCAGTTATCGGTTCCAATGCTGATGATTTGGAAGTGCTTCTTGGCAATTACAACGGCTATCCAACTCAACCCATCACCCCATTGCAAGGCATCCAAAACAAACTTCCCAATGCTGAAGTATCTTATGCGGTAGGTTGCAAATTAGCAGAGGGTTTACCAGTTTTTGAAGCCATGCCCAATTCAGTGATTTTTATGGATGGTTCTTTAAAAACGAGAGGGCTAAAAGGAGAATACTTCGACAATCTCACCTTTGAAGGACAACCAAAACATACGCGTATTGACCAAACGGTGGACTTCACCTGGAGAACAACTCCACCTTTTGAGGATATGAACCCAGATACGTATTCCGTCCGCTGGACGGGTATTCTTTCCGTAGATAAAACCGGGACTTACGCTTTGGGTGGAGAAGCATTTTCTTCCATGCAATTGTATTTGGACAACAGTCTCCTGATGGAACGCCATGATGTGCACCATCCGAAGAAAATCTATGAATACGTAACCCTGAAAGCTGGAGAACAATATGAACTTCGTTTTGAATGTGTTCAAAACAATACCGAACACTCCATTATGCGATTGTTATGGGAAGCGCCCAAAGAAAATTTAGAACAAGAAGCCCTCGCTATCGCCAAAGATGCTGACGCTGTGGTTTTGTGCATGGGTATCAGCCCTTTGTTGGAAGGCGAAGAAATGAAAGTGAAAGTAGATGGTTTCTCCGGCGGAGACCGTGTACATACCAAATTGCCCAAAACCCAGTCTGACCTTATTCGTAAAATAAAAGCTTTGGGCAAACCCACTGTATTGGTTTTACTGAATGGTAGTGCCCTATCCGTAAATTGGGAAGATGAGAATCTTCCAGCCATCGTCGAAGCCTGGTATCCCGGACAAGCTGGTGGCACCGCCATAGCGGATGTTATTTTCGGGGACTACAACCCCGCGGGAAGATTGCCCGTAACCTTTTATAAAGACATCAACGACATCCCTCCATTCAGCGATTATGATATGAAGGGCAAAACCTATCGCTATTTCAAAGGTGACCCGCTATATGAATTCGGATACGGCTTGAGCTATGCAAACTTTGCATACCGTCATGTTGAGTTACCTGAAAGTGTTTCCGCTGGAGAAGAACTAACCTTAACCGTAGAGGTGGAGAACACAAGTTCTCTAAAGGGAGAAGAAGTGATTCAAGTTTATGTGCAAAATCCGAATGCAGATGATGAAAATCCGCATAAGACTTTAGCTGCATTTGACCGGGTTGGTTTCGCGCCGGGAGAAAAGAAATCCTTGACCTTTAAAATCAACAAAGAACAGCTAAGCACTGTAAATGATAAAGGTGAAAAGGTAATTATACCAGGGACTTATGAAATTTCAGTTGGAGGACGACAGCCTTCCAATGAAAGTGTTTCGGATGGTTCGGTTATTCTAAAAAAAGTAAATGTCTCGGGGACAACGATAAAAATTTGAGGAATACCCTTATCTTTTAAAGAATCCCAACAAACAACTCCTATGTTCTATATCGGTTTCGATATTGGTAGCTCTTCGATAAAGGCGTCTTTGGTAGCGGCCAAAACGGGAAAAGCCCTATCCACCATACAAGAACCCGCTGACGAGATGGCCATAAAGAGCCCCAAGAACCATTGGGCCGAACAAGACCCAGAGTTATGGTGGACCCATATATGCAACGCTTCAAAAAGGCTACTGGCTGAAAATAATCTCAATGCGAATGCGATATTGGGCATTGGCATTGCTTATCAAATGCACGGTTTGGTTTTAGTGGATGCTAAGGGTGAAGTCGTACGAGATTCCATTATTTGGTGTGATAGCCGTGCAGTCCAACTTGGGGATGCAGCATTTCAAGAATTGGGGGAAACCGTCTGCATGGAGCATTTGCTCAATTCTCCAGCAAATTTCACTGCTTCCAAACTGGCTTGGGTAAAACAAAACGAACCAGAGAATTATGCAAAGGTTCACAAATTCATGCTTCCTGGAGACTTTATCGCTTTTAAGTTCTCCAACGAATACACCACAACCATTTCCGGATTATCCGAAGGAATTCTATGGGACTTTAAGCATTCCACACCGGCGAAAATGGTGATGGATTACTATCAAATCGACAAAGATTTGCTCCCCAACATCGTGGAAACCTTTGGCGTACAAGCCAAAGTATCCGCCAAGGGAGCAAAAGAAAGTGGACTTTTGGAAGGCACCCCTATTCTCTATCGGGCGGGTGACCAACCGAACAATGCCTTATCCCTAAACGTCTTTGAACCTGGTGAAGTAGCTACCACCGGAGGCACATCAGGGGTTTTGTACGCTGTTACCGAAAGCCTGAATGCCACCGAAGGTATTAAGCTGAACAACTTTGCCCATGTCAACCATACCCCGAAAACACCACGCATCGGAAAACTGTTGTGCATCAATGGAGCTGGTATCCAATACCGTTGGTTAAAAGATATATTACATCAAGGACAAAATGCCTATGCCCGAATGAATGCGCTGGCTTCCGAGGTACCGGTTGGTTCCAATGATTTGCAAATCATTCCCTTTGGCAATGGTGCGGAGCGAATGTTCGACAACCGAACCATTGGTAGTCATATGTGCAATCTCAACTTTAATCAACACGGTCAGGGCGAAATTCTCCGAGCGGCCTTGGAGGGCATTGCCTTTGCCTTTGTGTACGGGATGGAAATCTTGAAAAAGGACAATACGCCTATTCAAGTAATCCGTGCAGGAAATGACAATTTATTCCAATCCAAGATATTCTCAGAAACCATTGCTACTTTAATCAACCAAGAAATCGAAATCTACAACACCACTGGTGCCATTGGCGCAGCTAGGGCGGCAGGAGCAGTGGATGATGCTTTTGATTTAAGCACAGCAGCTTCCGAAAATGATTATCTAGAAACTTTTGAGCCGCTTTCAAAAAAAGAAAGCTATGAAGAAGCTTTTTCACGGTGGAAAAAAGCCTTGAACACCATAATTCAATAACAAAACAAATGACAGCAACAACCGAATATTTCAAATCCATAGGAAAAATCCAATTCGAAGGGAAAACTTCGGATAACCCCCTTGCTTATAAATACTATAATCCCGAACAGGTCGTGGCGGGCAAAACCATGGCCGAGCACTTTAAATTTGCCGTAGCGTATTGGCATTCCTTCTGCGGCACGGGTGCTGACCCTTTTGGGCCCGGAACACAACAATACGCATGGGATGCTCCCGAAGATGCTGTTGAAGCAGCCAAGATGAAGGCCGACGCAGCCTTCGAATTCATTTCAAAGTTGGGGTTTGGTTACTACTGTTTTCATGATTACGATTTGATTCGCGAGGGAGCAACTTTCTCGGAATCAGAAGAGCGTTTGCATACCATTGTTTCCTACTTAAAGCAAAAACAAGCAGAAACCGGTATCAAATTGCTTTGGGGCACCTCCAACTGTTTTTCCAACCCACGCTATATGAATGGCGCCGCGACAAATCCAGAATTCAATGTTTTGGCACGAGCGGCCGGACAAGTAAAATTGGCATTGGATGCTACTATCGCTTTAGAGGGCGAAAATTACGTGTTCTGGGGTGGTAGAGAAGGATATTTGAGCCTGCTCAATACCGATATGAAGCGGGAACAGGACCATATGGGGCAATTTTTGGCCAAAGCAAGGGATTATGCCCGAGCGCAAGGATTCAAAGGCACCTTCTTTATCGAACCCAAGCCTATGGAACCTATGAAGCATCAATATGACTTTGATACGGCTACTTCCATTGCATTTTTACGACAATATGGATTGGACAACGATTTCAAAATCAATATTGAAGTAAATCATGCTACCTTGGCGCAACACACCTTCCAACACGAATTACAAGTGGCGGCTGATGCCGGCATGTTGGGCAGCATCGATGCCAACCGAGGGGATTATCAAAACGGTTGGGATACGGACCAATTCCCAAACAATATTTATGAAGCTACAGAAGCCATGCTAGTATTTTTGAAAGCTGGTGGGCTTCAAGGGGGCGGAATCAATTTTGATGCTAAAATCCGAAGAAACTCAACGGATACCGAAGATATCTTTTTGGCCCATATTGGTGGAGCTGACGTTTTTGCCAGAGCATTGCTAACCGCAGATAAAATCTTGAATTCGTCTGAGTACAATGCCTTACGCGAGAAACGCTATGCTTCTTTTGATTCCGGTTCTGGAAAGGCATTTGAAGAAGGCAAACTAGACTTTGAGCAACTTTACGAACTGGCAAAGGAAAATGGAGAATTGCCTTTGATTAGTGGAAAACAGGAGTTGTTCGAGAATATCATAAACCAATACATCTAGTTTATGGAGTCCGTTTTGGAATTTGGGGATTGGATTGTCCTGGGCATCTATTTCCTCGCGTTGATTGGTGTCGCGGTTTGGGTAATTCTACAAAAAAACAAGGATACCGAAGATTACTTTTTGGCGGGTAGAAATGTAGGCTGGTTTGTCATCGGGGCATCCATCTTTGCCTCCAATATTGGTTCTGAGCACGTTGTGGGATTGGCCGGTACGGGATTCGAATCCGGAACCCCTATGGCCCACTATGAACTGCATGCTTGGATTGTGTTGCTCTTGGGATGGCTGTTTCTTCCTTTTTACATCCGCAGTGGTGCGTTTACCATGCCCGAATTTCTGGAAAAACGATTCGACAGTCGTTCTCGATGGTTTTTGTCCATTTTTTCACTGGTTGGGTACATTATTACTAAGGTCTCCGTGACCATCTACGCTGGTGGAATTGTGGTTTCGGAGTTACTTGGAGTGTCCTTCTGGGGTGGTGCTATCGGAATTGTGCTTTTTACGGGAGTCTACACCATTATTGGTGGAATGAAAGCGGTTATCTACACCGAAACCCTGCAAACCGTCATTTTGATTTTAGGCTCGTTGATTATCACCTTTCTTGGACTACAAGAAATTGGAGGTTGGTCCGTAATGACGGAAACCGTCAAGGAAGCTAGCCCACAACATTTTAATATGTGGCGCCCGATGAGCGACCCCGATTTTCCTTGGACCGGACTATTGATTGGGGGTACCATTGTGGGTATTTGGTATTGGTCCGTGCACCAATACCACAGACCGATGATGATCGATCCGCCGACCACCGCCGGCCAGGGGAAGTCCGGGTCGTCGATGGGGCGGAA
>JBCBCH010000121.1:0-7306 GCA_038530835.1 Bacteroidota bacterium
TTACTGAAAACTCAGGCTACATCAATCAAAAGTATTATCAAAATAGCCGAAAATTAAAAATTGTAAATAGTATTCTTGACAAGCAAGATGCCAAGAAAGAATCTTCATTGAAAAATTTCACATGAAGTACTTTACTCTTCTCAGAAGGTGTGAAAAACTGATTGTCTAAAACATATGCCTTAAACCATAGATCTTCCCCTACTTCATAGACTCCTTTACTTGTTTGGATATAAATCAAATCAAAAAGGTTCCTTTTTGAAAGAGTTTCTAGGTCTTCTAAAATGGGGGAATACGTTTGGCAGAGCGCAAATTGGACACAAACTCCAAAAGTTAGCACTCCCAACAATACATTTTTACAATATGCGAATTCGATGTATTGGAAGTATAAGTTTTTCTTAAAAAACATTAGTTTGAACTTGGTATTTAATAAGTACATTCAAGCTACATTATTAAGATACTATAAATTCCATAAAAACCCTTTTAAACCAATGGATTACAAAAGACTTTCTAAATTCTTTTCAATATCTTAATAGTAAAATTGGAATCGTTAGCAGGTATGAAATTGTTATATGTTGTTTTTTGTTGTCTGTTACATGCAATGGGCAGTTTTTCAACTGTGAATTCCAAAGAGACTCCACTACTTTTATCTTCACTGATACAGTTTAGCATAGCCTACCCAATTTTGGTGCCAATGGAGAAACCTTCTTTAACGGCGGAATGGATTTCAGAGTTTCGGAAAGGCTCAGTGCCGGGCTCCAAAACTTTTATGCCAAGTTCGGGACTATGGAACAAGTAAATACCGCGGTGGTTGCGCGATATCATTTAACAGAAAAAGTCAATGTATTCTTAGGTACTGAAAATCAATATGGAACCAATTTGATTACTGGAGAACAAGAATTACTTCGGGTAAACCTAAATGTTGACATGGGTTAGGAAGTAGATGATGACTTTATGCTCGAAATGGGGTATCATCCGCAAATTTCCGCACCGAAAAAAGACCTACAAGGTCGTGCCTTGCCCAAGCAAAACACCCTATCGCTCAGAGCACGTTTTTGATTACGAAAAGACGGTAAAACTTCCAAGTTGGTGGTTCATTAGCGATTTCCCTTGGATTACTTTTCATCAATTCCGAAAAGGTTACTCATGGAATCAATCTTTTCTAATTTTCTGAGAATTACGTGTAACCTTTTCCAAAGGCCCCAGTACCTGTTATTGAATTCTAATTTATATTTCAATGCGACGAATACTTCTGATGGGGCTTATGCTCTGGTTTCAATGCTCTATGGCATGCTCTATTTTCACTAGCTCTCGAAATGGCAAGGTCCTAGCAGGAGCGAATGAAGATGGTGCTTATCCTTTCACCTATGTGCGTTTTCAACCACCAACAAAAAACACTTATGGTGCAATTTTTTTTGGTTATTCCGACATGCAGGCCCAAGCGGGTATGAATGAACATGGTTTGTTTTTTGACTATGCAGCGATTCCCAAAATAAGCTTGGACCAACCGGAAGGTCCCATTTATTGCAAAGGCATCAGTGATTTATTGTATTCTTGTAAAACCATTGATGAGGTCTTAACAAAGCTAAAAGACCGGTCTTTCAATATCCGGACCACACAAGTACTCATAGCCGATGCGCAAGGGAAATCAATAACCATTAACGCGCAAGGTTTTGTGGAGAGGGATAAAGACTATCAAATCATTACCAATTTCAACGCTTGCAATATTAAAGATAAAAATTATACATGCCTGCGGTATGAAAAGATTGATAAGGCGTTGTCCGCTGGCACTCCTCTTTCTGTAAATTTCTTTCAGGGTATTCTGGAAGATGTCCATCAAGAAGGTGAAATCACCACACAGTACTCCAATGTATATGATTTAAAGGATAAAAAGATTTACGTAAACCTATACCACAATTATAAGGTCACTCATGAAATTGATTTGGCGAAAGAATTGGAAAAGGGGTCTCGAATTGTCCCCTTTGACCAACTGTTCGATACGTTCAATTTTGCAACGCTAAATACGAGAAGTCATCATCCTGATTATTTCAGAGAGACCATTCTCAATGATTTTGAAGCAAAAGGTTTTGCCACTGGTTTGCTAACATTAAAAACCTTCTTGGAAACTTTTCCCGAGAAAAAGGAGAAAATATACGCTGCCTTGAATCAGGTTCCTTTTCCGCTTATGGCCCGTGCCAGAATACAACATGACAACCAACCGCTTTTCTTTTATTACCTTGAGCGGTTGAACCATTGTCAAGCCGTTTGGGAATCCCAGCACAGCAACCTTACAACCGCAAAGGCGATATTCGAATACCTTGATGAAGAGGGATTAATAACGGATATCTTTAGTTTCAATGAGGACAAAGGATATTTACATTTGGTTCTTGGTGAATCTGCCCTATCAAAGAAACATTTAATCCAAGCCCTATCACTGACCAAGGATGATGCCATTTGGCAGCGGAAAAGGATTAACCATCTATTGCATGCACTAGAATAAAAAAGTAAAGGTCAACGATTAAGCCACTGCTTGAATTCGCTGGTCTTGGGACGGCTCACGATAAACTCCTGCTCTCGACTGTTCACCAATGACAGTTTCAATCTATGGTTGAAGTATTTGTCGATTTTGAGAAGCGCATTTTTGGAAACCAATTGACCTCTATTGATTCTGAAAAAAACCGAAGCGTCCAATGTTTGCTGAAGCTCATCCAGGGTTTCATCAATAATAACGCGTTTTGCTCTTGTAATCCCGAAAGTGATACTATCCTCAGAATACACGTAGAGCAAATCCGAAATCTGGATTTGGGCAAAACCATCTCCCTCTTTCACCAAAATGCTTTTGCGGGTTGAAGGTGTCTGCAATTCCAACAACATGCGCTTTATTTTTTGCACATCCATGCCGTGGTTTTGTTGGGCGGATTCAAATTTGGCCAAAGCCCGCTGCAATTCCTCTTGCTGAACGGGCTTGAGCAGGTAATCCACGCTATTTACTTTGAAGGCCTTCAGGGCATAATCGTCAAACGCTGTGGTAAAAATTATAGGGCATGGTACCGAAACTTTTTGGAATATTTCAAAACTAAGCCCATCTGCCAACTGGATATCCATAAAAACCAAATCAGGAACTGGATTTTCGTTGAACCATTGTACACTATCCTCAACGGTATCAATAATATCCAATAGCGTATAATCAAAATCGCATTGTTCCAATAAATTTTGCAACTGGTTTGCCGCGCGGGGCTCGTCTTCAATAATCAATATGCGCATGGTTATGTTTTAGGTCATTTGGGTTGAATAAGGGAAGGGTTACGGCGAATTGTTCTTCAGTTTTATGGATGTCGACTTTTTCATCCGATATCAATGCATAGCGTTCTTGAATGTTTTTTAAACCCAGTTTGGTCGAAGGCAGCTTGGTAGATTTGGGTTGCAAGGGGTTGGATACCAAAAGTTGGCCTGATTTTGCATCAACCTTTATATTCAGGGGTTTCGCTCTTGAAACAACGTTGTGCTTTACGGCATTTTCCAATAAGAGCTGAAGGCTCATTGGGATGATAAACTGTTCTTTGGTTATTTCCGCTACATTCCATTCCACATTCAAGTTTTCTCCAAAACGTTCTCGTTGCACATGTAAGTACGCTTTTGAAAATTTCAATTCGTCTTTTAAGGAGATTAGGTTGGCATTGCCCGACTCTAAAATGAATCGGTAAATATCCGCTAGTCGGTCAACGAACTCCTTTGCCTCTTCTTTGGTGTTTTGGTCAATGATATCGCGTAATGTATTCAGTGTATTGAAGAAAAAATGGGGTTGTGCTTGGTTCCGCAGCGTATCCAATTGCGCCTGAACAATAGCCCTTTTGGCTTGCTCCTCTTCTCGAATCGCATTTTTAAGACGGATGTAATAATACGTCGCCTCGTAAATTGCCATGGTCATGGTGCTGATGAGAATAATGGGTAGGATTATTTTAGAACGCAACGGGTGATTGTACTGGTTACCAAATAGGGTTCCCAGTATCAAATTGCCCATGAAATCCACTAACATAATCGTCAAAACAATAGATGCGAAAAATAGCGGAATCCTTATTTTATTGTCTTTCAAACTAGGGTATCTTTTTCGTAGGGCAATTAGGATGGAACGAATTATCAACCAGTTCGAGGTAGCGAACATAAGGGAAACACTCCAGTTGATAACCGCTTCAAAAAAAGGTAGCCTCGCAAACGAATTGCGTGAAAACATGAAGTCGGTTACAAAGCTTAGTAGGATAATCCCAAATACCACAAACCAAGCATCATCAAAACCCAAATACCGAATCCGTTTTGCTTTGTTAAACAACTTCATTATGCAAAAAACTTAGAGTTTGACCAACGGCATACCTTGTTTGGCCTGGTAAAACGTGAAGGCCAACCAGCCGGCATACATCAACCCAAACAATACGGTGAGCAACACTCTTTTGTTTTCGGTCGTTTTCCATTTATGGGTCAGGTTTATTGCGAATAAAGGGATAATTTGAATGCCGTGCAATCCAAAAAAGTGGGCAACTCTCAAATCCCCCGCCAAGGTGCTCCAATTCAAGATAGGTAAACCAGCTCCCCCATCAACTACTCCAACGTTGTGGGACATTTGGCTTATCATTTGGCCACCAACCCAACTGCCAAACAGCACCACGACCCATCCGAGCAACAACGCCAACTGTACCGATTTTGGAACGTCCAGCTTCAATCTTATGGTTTCAATAATGAAAAACACCATGGTCATTACGATAATGGAAATCAAAATGCCCATCGCCGCAAATAAAAGGCCATCGAATACGCTGGATTGGTTGTAGTGTGATTTTACCCCTCGGGCCGCTTGGAACACGATGATTCCTATTTCGAAAGCCAGTGTCCATGAAACGATATTATTTATAATATTTCGCTTTCGCTTGGAAAAGGGATAAACCGTCGTCAAAAAACCTACGGTCAGCACATAGATTCCCCCAGAAAGTGCGAATTTCAGTGGTTTTATCCATACGTTAATGCCCATTAGCATCCGTTCGTCAATAAAGATTCCTATAAGACAGACTACCGCTACTATCGCATGTAGCATTACAATGCCAAATAGTATTGGACTTTCGCGCCGAACCGTGTTCAGCACCTGTTTGATTGATTTCATGATGTCGCTTTTTTGATTGATTTAATGATGATAAAGAGTAAGAACCCTACTGGCCCAAACATAAAGGTTCCGAGGAGACAGGGTACCATGAGCAATTGATGAATACTTAGGTTTCGATTCTGGTCAAGCATCCACATCCCGACCAAGAGGTCAAAGGCCAAATAATGCACCCAACCGGCCAATACCGCATTTTCCTTGGTGAAAAGGTCCATCACGCTGGCTAGGCTTCCGAAATCCATCATCCCTCCAATATATAGGGAAATCCCAATATAAAATGCGTAAATCAAGGACAAGAGAACCGGTACGATTTTAGTATCGATTAAAAATCGGGTGACCTTCCATTTGGGAAGTGCAAGCATAAGAAGCCACATGGGAAGGACGATAAGGTTGCTGATGGAAAATACTTCTGCTGTAGACATAATTTGAATTGGTTTTGGTTGAATACGGTTCAAAAATCATTGAAAACCAAAAGATACGGTAGACTTTTCTGTTGAACCGTCGCAAGACAGAGTTGGATTGCAATAGTAAAGATTATACCATTTCAAGGTCCCCTTTAAAAGAGTGTTCCGTAGGAGCCGAATATTCAAAACCCAACTTTTAAGGCTCTTTTTGTTGTTAAAACGTAATAACAAGCGTTTCAGAGTAGATTTAACCACCTCGCCCACAATAATTTCCATACTTCGAAGGTTTCTCTTTTAATCACCTAACAACTAACTATTGCTTGAATCTTACAGTTTATGAGCAAACCTAAAGTCATAGCATTCTCCTTCTTTTTTCTGGGACTACTTGGTTCTTCCCTTTACGCGCAGATTACCTTGGATACCATTGCGTTCCAACATCTGGAAACCGGGCTCTCCCAAAGCTCGGCCACCCAAATATTTGAAGACGGTTCTGGTTTTTTGTGGATTGGCACCCCTAACGGTTTGAACAAATACGACGGTACGGAATTTCAAGTATTCGAAAAAAGTGAAGATGGCAAGGTGGGATTGACCGATGGCTATGTAGAAAGCCTTTATGAAGATGCAGAGGGCATGCTCTACATCGGCACGAACCAAGGATTGAATCTTTACGATAGAAAGTACAACTTGGTCAAACCTTTTCCTTTTAAACCCAAAGGACAATTTCTTCAAACCAAATATATCGGGGCCATAGCAAGGTCTCAGAATTGGTTGTGGCTTGGTACCGATAATGGGGGCGTATACCGATATGACCCTAAAACTGGAGAAACGCAACAAATTCGTTTCAACGAAATATACCGTAAAGGACCAAGCAACCATTTTATTGTAGCCCTTTACCCTTTGGCTGAAGACAAGCTGATGATTGTGACCCAGGCATCAATCTACATCATCAACAACACCTTACAAGTCATTTCCCAAATCCAAAAACCCCAAGACATCAGTAGCGCTTTAAGAGTTTCTGATACATCCTATATGCTGGGCACCCATGACGGCAATCTGCTTAAACTAGTCGTAAAACAAGATTTTGAGCTGGAGGCGGAACAGGTACCCGTAGTTCCCGGACATGCTGTTTTATCCATTGCACAGGACGATTTCGGTAAAATTTGGTTGGGTAGTGAGAATGGCGGGTTATCAATTTACAATCCTAAAACCGGAAGTGTTGACAACATTAGAGCTGACTTGAAAAAGCCCAATTCCATTTCGAGCAATTCCATTTGGTCTTTGCACAAATCAAAAAATGGGGTGATTTGGATGGGACCCTTTAAAAAGGGACTTAGCTCCTATGACCCAGAATACTTCAAATTCAAACATATTCAAACGGACCCTTTTAGCACCAATTCCCTCAATAACAATATCGTCAACGCTTTTTGGGAAGACGATACCGGTAATCTCTGGATTGGTACGGATGGCGGCGGTTTGAACGTATGGGACCGTACAGAGAATCGTTTTTCTTCCCTTTCAAACGCCAATGGAGCGCTCAACACCAATGTTGTGCTTTGCTTAATGCAGGATGACAAGAACCGCCTTTGGATTGGTTCTTGGGCACACGGATTGGCCATTATGGATTTGGAGACAAAGGAATTCGAAGTGTGGAACAAGGGAAATTCCTTTTTGGGTTCAAATCCATAATGGCCAATCCGTGTGCACCCGAACCAATCCAAAGGCTGTTCGTGTCATCCTGCATTAAGCAAAGCACAACATAGTT
>JBCBCH010000122.1:0-7270 GCA_038530835.1 Bacteroidota bacterium
GCTTTGGCTTCGGGTGGAGTAGAGGCGGCAAAAGAAGTTTGCCGAAACACCAAGGGACCTGTAGCCAAAGCGTCTTCAACTTGTTGCTTCAACTTTGCAGAATTGGTACTGGCCAAATTCAAATAAATGATACGCTCGATTGCAACGGCCAACCCGAGAATCAAACATAACAATACAATACCCATGAAGGCAGGACCTCCCTGAATGAATTGTTCTTTCAATATTTGGGTAAAACCTTTACTGGCTGCTTCCCCTTCTTGCAACATTGCTGCGGAGGCAGAAGTGGTTCCCAAGACAAACATTCCGGCGGTAGCCAGAGAAAAGGATATTTTTTTCATTTCTTTCAAACTTAAATTTAGTTAGTTAATAATGTTAATGTTAAAGATATAAAAATTTTGTAATTGAATATCATATATTCCGCAGAGAGGAAGGGATTCGAACCCTCGATACCCTTTTGGGGTATACACACTTTCCAGGCGTGCGCCTTCGACCACTCGGCCACCTCTCTAGTTGAATTTTAGGTCAGCCAATAAACAAAAAAATAATTAGTTCTGGAAATTTGGTGCGTTAATTTTAGACCATTTCACCGCGTAGCGAACGCTCGAAAACAGCTTTGAATTCCAGTGCTGACAGGTTTTTGCCCAAAAGGTACATTGCTTTGGCCAAAGCCGATTCGGTGGTAATGTCCTTACCGTTAGCCACCTGCATTTCCATCAGCTTTCTGCTGGTTTCATATTGGCCAGGTTGCACACTTCCCCCAATGCATTGGGTTACATTGATTACAAACACTCCACTTTCTATGGCTTGCCGGACTTCTCTGAGAAACCAAGCTTCCAAAGGTGCATTGCCAGCGCCGTAGGTTTCCAGAATAAGTGCCTTCAATCCCGGGGTGTTGCATATGGTTTTCATCAAGGATTGACCAATACCCGGAAACAATTTTAAGACCGCCACATTAGAGTCCATTACGGTATGAATACGGAATACCTCTGAAGCTGTTTTGCGGTACAAACTGGCATGGTTTACGTTCAAATGCACACCAGATTCCACTAAGGGTGGATGGTTGAGCGAAGCGAAAGCCTCAAAGTGCTCAGCGTTCAGTTTCGTGGTACGGTTGCCCCGATAGAGTTTATATTCAAAGTAGAGTCCCACTTCTTGGATTACAGACGCACCGTCCTTTTTTAGGGTAGCAATTTGAATGGAGGTAATTAGGTTTTCCTTGGCGTCTGTGCGCAAATCCCCGATGGGCAATTGGGAGCCAGTGAAAATCACGGGCTTATCCAAATTCTCCAGCATGAAGCTGAGCGCTGAGGCAGAATAGCTCATGGTGTCGCTACCATGCAGCACGACAAAACCGTCATACTTTTGGTAGTTGTTTTGTATGAGTTCAGCAATACGTTTCCAGTGTTGTGGAGATACATTCGATGAATCGATGGGAACTTTGAATGAGACCCCACTTAAATCGCAAGCCAATTGATTCAACTCTGGTACGTTGTTCACCAATTCCTTGAAGTCAAATGTCTTAAGCGCACCCGTCTGGTAGTCCTTTACCATTCCGATAGTACCGCCCGTATAAATCAAAAGTATTTTGGCTCTCATTGGCATAATCTATATAGCAAAGACCGATTTACTATTCTCTGTTGTAATTTCAGCAATTTCACTCGTAGGCAAATTATAAACCTCCGAAAGCTTGTTCAATACATTAATAAGGTAGGCACTTTCGTTTCGTTTCCCACGATAGGGCACCGGAGCGAGATAGGGTGAGTCGGTTTCCAAAACAATATGTTCTAGTGGAATTTGATTTAAGAAGGTATCTATCTTTCCATTTTTGAAGGTGACCACTCCACCAATACCAAGTTTCATGTTATAACCGATTGCTTTTTGGGCTTGTTCGAAATTCCCGGTGAAACAATGGAAAATTCCATGTAGGGACGGACTTTTTTCTTCCTCAAGAATTTCAAAAATCTCATCAAATGCTTCACGACAATGGATGACAATGGGCAAGCCCTGTTTTTTGGCCAAACCAATTTGAAATCGAAAAGCCTCCTGTTGTTGGGGCAAAAAAGTTTTGTCCCAGTATAAATCAATCCCAATTTCGCCCACGGCATAAAACTGATGTTTGTTGAGCATCTCAACAACATGGTCCAATTCCGTTTGATAGTTTTCCTTGACATGGGTTGGGTGCAAGCCCATCATTAAGAATACTTTATCCGGATGTTTTTCCTTTAAATCAAACATGGCCTGAGTATAGGTAGAATCTATCGCTGGGATAAAAAAACGTTGTATGCCAAGGTCTATCGCACGTTGAATGGTACTTTCGCGGTCTTCATCAAAAGCTTCGCTATACAAATGGGTATGCGTATCGGTCAAAATCATGTCGCAAAAATAGATTTATCTTCGCTTTTCCATCTAACAAAGGATATCAAAACACATGAAATCCCTGAAAAAATTCTTGTTCGAAAAACACTACGTGAGAGTCCCCCTAACCTTAACGGCTACCAATCATTTTGCAATCAATGCGCAAATTAATGGTGTAGAAGGGAGATTCATTTTGGACACCGGGGCTTCCAATACCTGCATTGATATGGACAAACGCGAGAGGTTCGCGATGAAAGCAAAATCTTCTGAGTTCAAAGCAGCTGGTGCTGGAGCCACTGATATGGAAACCCAAATATCTTCTGGAAACCAAATCGTACTGGGCAAATGGAAAAAAAAGCGTCAAAAAATAGTGCTGTTCAACCTAGTTCACGTGAACGAAGCCCTAAGCATTCATAATACCGAACCCGTTGATGGTATCATAGGTGCGGACATCCTTAAAAAAGGGAAAGCGATTATCGATTACGACAAACGCTTTCTGTATTTAAAAAAGAAACAATCCTAGTCGCCAGCTGTTCCTTATAACTCAAGGGCTTTTTTCACATTCCCGTCCATCAACAGCTCGGTTGGATTTTCCAAAGCCTCTTTCACGGCTACCAAGAAGCCAACAGACTCTTTCCCATCGATGATTCTGTGATCATACGATAATGCCACATACATGATAGGGGCGATTACCACTTGGCCATCTTTCGCGATAGGGCGTTCCACAATGTTGTGCATGCCCAAAATACCACTCTGTGGAGGGTTGATAATAGGAGTAGATAGCATGGAACCAAAAACACCACCATTGGATATGGTGAAAGTACCACCGGTCATTTCGTCCACAGTGATTTGACCATCGCGAGCGCGAAGGGCCAAGCGTTTTACTTCGGCTTCAACTCCTCTAAACGTCAAGTTTTCAGCATTTCTGATAACGGGTACCATCAAACCTTTTGGTCCAGAAACGGCAATACTGATGTCACAGAAATCATAACTGATCATTTCCTTACCGTCAATCATGGAGTTTACCGCAGGATACATCTGCAAGGCGCGTATGACCGCTTTGGTAAAGAAGGACATAAAGCCAAGACTCACCCCATGTTTCTCTTTGAACGTTTCTTTGTACTCCTTTCGTAAAGCAAAAATGGGCGACATATCCACCTCATTGAAGGTGGTCAACATCGCAGTTTCATTTTTCGCAGCTACCAAACGCTCTGCAACTTTTCTGCGCAGCATGGAAAGTTTTGAACGGGATTCACCTCGGCTTCCTCCTGTTGGGGTACCCATAGAAGGAACGGCGCTTACCGCATCCTCCTTCGTAATACGTCCATCACGGCCTGTACCTTGCACAGACGCCGGGGCAATACCCTTCTCATCCAAAATCTTTTTCGCGGCGGGCGAAGGTGTTCCAGAAGCATAGGTTTCGGCTTTGGGTTCAGCAGGCTTCGGTGTTTCTGCAGGTTTCTCTGCAGGCTTTTCTTCAGCTTTTGGAGCTGCTTCGGCAGTTGCGTCACCTTTCGGTTTGGCTGCACTGGTATCGATAAGACAAACGACCTCTCCTACAGCAACGGCATCTCCTTCTTCCGCTTTTAAAGTGATAATACCACTTTCTTCTGCGGGAAGCTCTAGAGTAGCTTTGTCCGAATCTACCTCTGCAATGGCTTGATCTTTTTCAACGTAATCGCCGTCTTGTACCAACCATTCGGCGATTTCAACTTCGGTTATGGATTCCCCTGGAGAGGGTACTTTCATTTCTAAAACCATATTGTTCGTTTATCTCAATATTTTATTTCAAATTTTTTCGCACGAAGTTGTCCTTCGCTTTATCAAAAACATAATCAATCACTTGAGCATGTCTTCTTTGGGAACGCACAGCACTTCCCGCGGCTGGCGCACCATAAAATCTTCGAGAAGCCACTCTAAACGACTTCGCTTCATCCAAATGCATCAACAAATGGCCCCAAGCCCCCATGTTTCGAGGTTCTTCTTGAGCCCAAACAATGTCCTCAGCGTTTTTGTATTTCAGTATGATTTCCCGAATTTGTTTCGCAGGAAGGGGGAAGAGTTGTTCAATCCGTACCAAGGCAACATCGTTTCGCTCTTCTTTCTCTTTCCTATCCAACAAATCATAGTAGAACTTACCGGTACAGAACACTAAGGATTTGATGTTTTTCGGTTCCGCCGTTTCATCGTCCATGACCATTTGAAAGCTTCCAGCAGCCATTTCTTCTTTGGAGGAAAGTACACGCGGATGGCGCAACAAACTTTTTGGCGTAAATACCACCAAAGGCTTTCTAAAATCAGCTTTCATTTGTCTGCGAAGCAAATGGAACATATTCGCTGGAGTGGTCACATCGGCCACAAACATATTGTCTTTGGCACACAACTGCAGGTAGCGTTCCATGCGTGCGGATGAGTGTTCTGCCCCTTGGCCTTCGTACCCATGAGGTAAAAATAGCACCAAACCATTTTGAAGTTTCCACTTGTCTTCTGCTGAGGATAGGTATTGGTCCAAGATGATTTGGGCTCCATTGCTGAAATCCCCGAATTGGGCTTCCCAAATGGCCAAGGTTTTTGGACTTGCCATGGCGTAGCCGTAGTCAAAGCCCATTACTGCATATTCGGAAAGCAAAGAATTGTAGATATGGAATTTTCCATTCTGGTGTTCTCCCATCAAATTCAACTGCACCACTTCTTCTTCGTGCATTTCGGTCTTGATGACAGCATGACGGTGTGAAAAGGTTCCCCGCTCCACATCCTGTCCAGTGATACGCACGTTGTAACCTTCTTCAATCAAAGAACCATAAGCCAAAAGCTCACCCATCGCCCAATCCAAGCGATTGTCCTCGAAATACATTTTCTTTCTGGCCTGTACCAAACGTTCCAGTTTTCGCAAGAACTTCTTGTCCGCGGGTAACTCTGTGATAGCCTTCGCCACGGCATCCAATTTATTTTGTGGATAGGTAGTATCCATTGCGGCCAACATGGCATCTTCCTCCACCTGTCCGAATCCTTCCCATTCATCTTTCATGAATGGCGTGATTCGTGTTTTTTCGATTTTGCGGGAATCCAATAAATCTTCTTCGAGGTTCTTTTTGTATTCCACTTCAAGGCTTTTCACATAATCCTTGTCAATAATCCCTTGTGAAATGAGCTTTTCAGCATAAATATCCCGTGGGTTTTTATGCTTGGAGATGGCTTTATATAGTAAAGGCTGTGTAAACTTGGGTTCGTCCCCTTCGTTATGGCCGTACTTTCGGTATCCCAACAAGTCCAAGAAAACATCGCGCTTGTAACGCATGCGATATTCCAAAGCAAAGGTTGAAGCATGTACAACAGCTTCTGCATCATCTGCATTTACGTGCAATACTGGGGAAAGTGTGACTTTACCAACATCGGTACAGTAAGTAGATGACCGCGCATCCAGATAGTTCGTGGTGAAACCAATTTGATTATTCACAACAATGTGAATGGTTCCGCCCGTCTGGTATCCATCCAAGCGAGCCATTTGAATAACTTCATATACCACGCCCTGTCCTGCAAAAGCTGCATCCCCATGTACCAGAATTGGTAGCACCTCGGAAACGTTTTCGGTGTGGTCACTATCTTGTTTCGCCCTTGAAATTCCTTCCACAATGGAGTTTACCGTCTCTAAGTGTGAAGGGTTGGGCGCAATATTCATGTTTACCATCTTCCCTGAATCCGTCTCTCGCATGGAAGTCCAACCCAAGTGGTACTTTACGTCCCCATCAAAGATGGTTTCTTCATAATCTTTTCCATCGAATTCGCTAAAAATATCCTTTGGAGATTTCCCAAAGATGTTGGTCAAAACGTTCAGACGTCCGCGGTGGGCCATCCCCATCACGAACTGTTTTACACCAGCATCAGCGGCTTTTTCGATAATAACATCCAAAGCGGGAATTAGAGACTCCCCTCCTTCCAACGAGAAGCGTTTTTGCCCAACATACTTGGTATGCAAAAAGCTTTCGAACGAAACGGCTTCGTTAAGTTTTCTTAGGATGTTTTTCTTCTCGTCAGCGGAGAAATTGGGGTGATTATCATTGACATTCAACCAATTCTGAATCCATTCGATGCGTTCTGGGGTTCGGATGTACATGTACTCCACCCCAATGGCATCACAATAAATTCGCTCCAAATGAGCCACAATATTCTTTAGCGGACTTGGGCCAATTCCAATAATTTTGCCTGCATCAAAGGTGGTTTCCAAATCCGCATCTGAAAGTCCAAAATTGGACAATTCCAAAGTAGGTTCGTATTTACGGCGCTCCCGCACGGGGTTGGTTTGCGTAAACAAGTGCCCTCTGGAACGGTACCCATTGATGAGCTGGATGACCTGAAACTCTTTTTGTAGGGATTGCGGAATTTCCAAGGTCTGTCCATTGGCCAGAGCCAAGGAACCATCAGCGGAGGTAAAATCCAATTCCTCGAGGGAACTTTCCATACCAAAATCAAAGCCCTGAAAAAAAGCCCTCCAACTGGGCTCGATACTGTCGGGACTGGTTAAATACTTGTCGTATAGCTCCGCGAAAAAAGATGTGTGCGCGGCATTTAAAAAGGAATATTTATCCATGAAGCTTTCTCACTAAAATCTGTGAAAATTTTGGATAAAAATACAACAAATCCTCCTGTTTGTTTAACATTCTTGTATTCAAATTCAAAAATGTTGATTCCCCTCCTTGGCACGAAACC
The DNA here is from genome assembly GCA_038530835.1 of Bacteroidota bacterium. Lineage (GTDB taxonomy): Bacteria > Bacteroidota > Bacteroidia > Flavobacteriales > Flavobacteriaceae > Flagellimonas. The sequence continues at coordinate 7,063 of JBCBCH010000122.1, forward strand.
GAACTTTTCGAAACGCCCTATTCAAAACGATTACCGTCATTCTTTTGGCCTCCTCCACGGTATCGGATTTATAGGGTCCCAGTTCCTTTTCAGGAATGTCCATTCGATATAAGAGGTTAACATATTCGCGATTCTTTTCCATGATCAACAGGTATAGTTTTTCGGTCAATCTTTCGGAAAACCCTTTGGCCTCCCAAGGTTTTGGAAC
>JBCBCH010000123.1:0-4359 GCA_038530835.1 Bacteroidota bacterium
CATTCCAAAAGAAATCATCGGTCATCCCTTCTGGGCGCATTTTTGGCGTATCGGCCGTTTCGTATTCAAAATAGGAATTGAGGTTCTCCAAAGGGCCGGCATCCAAAAAGAACTGATATTGGTCTTCAGTTCCTATATCCGGAAAACTGTACCAAGCTGTATCGATAGGACTATCATTATTGGGACGTGGAGTACCAAAAAGCGAAGTAACCCGAAAATAGCTCAAAAGATAAGCGCCGTTGTGATGGAAATCATCAAAAAAGAAGTCTCCAATACATGCCTGAGGAGATGCGGCTTTTAAAGCCGGATGCGCATCGACGGTGGCATAGGTAGCGTAGTAGCCCGGGTAAGATATGCCCCAAATACCGACCTTTCCATTGTTGTTTTTCACATTGTTCACCAACCATTCAATCGTATCATCAGTATCAGAACTCTCATCGACGTCTTGGTTTGATTGTTTATCGGGTATATATGCTCTCATATTATCATAATGCCCCTCGCTCATCCATCGCCCGCGCACATCTTGGTACACAATAATATTACCTTCCTTCATCAAATGCGTGTTGGGTCCGATTTGTGTTTTTACCAAACCTTTCCCGTAGGGTCTTGAACTGTATGGTGTTCGCTGCATCAATATAGGATACTCCTTGGAGGTATCTTTTGGGGAGTAAATGGTGGTGTGTAGTTTCACCCCATCACGCATGACGATGTCCACCTCTTTTTTGGTATAATTTTCACCTACGTAGTTTTCATCCATCTCAACCGTTGCTGTCGTTTTTTTACAAGCGATGGTTGTTAGTAGCGATAACGTCACCAATATAAATAAGGGGCGAAGTGTGTTTTTCATTGCGTGATGTATTTGGACTAAAACTACGAAAACCATTTTATCTTACTCCTCAAATAGGCACTGATTTACCGCTTTCACATAACCGGATTATCAGTGGATTTGATGGCCACAAAAATTCCTTTAATTTCGTTTGATTCGGATGCATTCCCAAAACCACCCAACGTATGGCCACACGAAGAAGCAAAAAATTCAATGATTTTGGATTAGGAACCAAAAATGATACGGGAGGATATCGTGCGCTAAACAAAGACGGTTCGTTCAATGTCAAGAGAATAAATATTCCCTTTTTCGAACGACTGAATTTCTTTCATTCCCTTATCACGATGCCATGGTCTCGTTTTTTTGCCCTAATTCTCGTGGCATATTTTGGTATCAATATCCTTTTTGCATCGATTTATACCGTAATCGGGGTGGAAAACCTAACAGGAATTGTAGCGGACAGTCCCTTTGATAAATTTATGGAAGGCTTCTTTTTTAGTGCACAAACCATAACCACATTGGGATATGGGCGTGTGGCCCCTATGGGATATCCTGCCAATATTGTTGCAGCGGTGGAATCCATGTTGGGGTTATTGGGATTTGCCTTGGCAACCGGATTGTTATATGGTCGGTTCTCCAGACCATCGGCAAAAATCCGCTATAGTGAAAACGCAGTGATTGCTCCCTACCACGACATCAATGGGTTCATGTTTCGCGTGGTGAATCCGCAAAGCAACCAGTTATTGGAGTTGGAAGTACAAGTAAATCTGGCCATGCAGCGAAAAAATTCGGAACTACGCGACTTTTATTCCTTGGAATTGGAGCGTGATAAGGTGGCCTTTATGCCTTATATGTGGACCATTGTTCATCCCATTTCGGAACAGAGTCCCATATATGGGTTGACGGCAGCGGATTTGGTTGAAAAAGATGCGGAATTCGTCATCGCCATGCGTGCATTCGATGAATCTTCGTCTCAACCGGTGTATTCGCGTTCATCCTATAAAGCGGAAGAAATCAAATGGGGCAAAAAATATGTTTATGTCGTAACACGAGAAAACAACGGCATCGTAATCGACGTGGGTCGAATCGACGAAATGGAAACGGCGCCCTTAAATAATTAAAGATTGAACGCAGCCTTTACCTCAGATACCATATCCAACTTCTCCCAGGTAAACAATTCAACTTCTTTCTCCACTTTACCGTTATATGGTGATTCGAAAACTTTCGAAATTACCTTTGGCGCTTTACCCATATGTCCGTAAGCCGCGGTTTCCAAATACATGGGATTCCGAAGTTTGAGACGTTCTTCTATGGCAAAGGGGCGCATATCGAAAAGCGCAGATGCTTTTTGGGCGATTTCCCCATCAGTCATCTCCACATTGGCCGTACCATAGGATTCGACGAATATTGAAGTAGGTTCCACCACACCAATGGCATAACTCACTTGTACCAACAATTCATCCGCTACACCGGCCGCCACTAAGTTCTTGGCAATGTGACGCGCGGCATAAGCAGCACTACGGTCTACTTTGCTTGGGTCTTTGCCACTAAAGGCGCCACCACCGTGGGCACCTTTGCCGCCGTAAGTATCCACAATGATTTTTCTTCCGGTTAAACCGGTATCACCATGGGGTCCTCCAATTACGAACTTCCCTGTTGGGTTGATATGGTATTTGATGTCATCCGTAAAAAGATTTTGGATGTTCTCTGGCAACAATTTCTTGACCTCGGGAATCAGAATTGAAACAATATCTTCCTTGATTTTGGCCAACATTTTTTCATCTTCATCAAACGCATCGTGTTGCGTGCTCACCACAATGGTATCAATCCGTTGTGGAACATTTTCATCAGAATACTCTATAGTGACTTGTGCTTTGGCATCGGGTCTTAAATAATCGATTCGTGTTCCTTCTCGACGCAACTCAGCCAATACTTGAAGTATTTTATGGGAAATATCAAGAGCCAATGGCATGTAGTTTTCGGTTTCCTTTGTGGCATAACCGAACATCATTCCTTGGTCCCCAGCACCCTGTTCTTCTTTGGATGCGCGATCTACGCCTTGGTTGATATCCTGCGATTGCTCATGAATCAAAGAAATAACCCCACAAGAGTCCCCACTGAACTGATATTCTCCTTTGGTGTAGCCAATGGTGTTGATGACTTCTCTTGCAATATGTTGTACATCCAAATACGTATTGCTTTTCACTTCCCCCGCCAAAACCACTTGTCCTGTGGTTACCAAAGTTTCACAAGCCACCTTGCTTTGCGGGTCAAAGGCTAAAAAGTTATCCAACAGCGCATCACTGTTTTGGTCGGCAATTTTATCAGGGTGTCCTTCACTAACAGATTCAGAAGTAAACAAATAAGGCATTCTTAAGTCTTTTTATAGAGGATTTGACGAATGCAGGAAAGAAAGAATACTTTACTTTTTAGCATTTTTTTCCGAGGTTGCAATCGGTCAAATCCTTCCTCTTTCGGTTGGCAAATGTAGGCATTCGGAAGATAATTTTAAAACCAGTTTTTAATAACAATCATGGTGTTGGTTTGGCTTGGGTTTTTTTTCTTGGGGTCGATATACTTTGTATATTGCAAGGACCGACTTGAACGGAAAACCATTAGCTATGCATATCGCCGTCGCAGGAAATATTGGCGCAGGTAAAACTACTCTAACCAATTTACTGTCAAAACATTACAAATGGGATGCACACTTTGAGGATGTGGTTGACAATCCATATTTGGATGATTTTTATACCCAAATGGAACGGTGGAGTTTCAATCTTCAGATTTACTTTTTGAACAGTCGGTACCGTCAAATCCTAAAAATCAGGGAAAGTGGGAAAAATGTGATTCAGGACCGTACCATTTATGAGGACGCCCATATTTTCGCACCCAACCTTCACGCCATGGGTTTAATGACCAATCGCGATTTTGACAACTACAGTAGCCTTTTTGAGTTGATGGAGTCGTTGGTACAACCGCCAGATTTATTGATTTACCTCAGAAGTTCCATTCCCAATTTGGTGAATCAAATTCATAAGCGGGGACGAGAGTACGAAAATTCCATTTCTATTGATTATTTAAGTCGACTTAATGAACGTTACGAAGCTTGGATTGACACCTATGACAAAGGCAAACTTTTGATATTCAATGTGGATGACATCAACTTTGTGGATGAACCTGAAGATTTGGGTGAAGTTATCAACCGCATTGATGCGCAATTACACGGCCTTTTTTAATTGACCGGTTCACGCACTGAACGACCCTGTTCCCTCATTCTAGCTTTTTCCGCACTATAAAGGATTCTACTTTGCTGGTACGATAACTTAAAAAACAGTACCATGGAAGTAAAAAAGAATTCCAAACATCAAGTTGAAAAAAATTCGGGCCTTTATTTTTTAATTGGTCTCTCCGCCGTCTTGGCGTTGGTCTATTTTACCATTGAATGGAAAACATTTTATGCAAGCGACGCTGAAATTGCAATGTTAAACATCAGTGACGAACTTATAGAAGAAGTTCCCATGACAAAACAAGAA
>JBCBCH010000123.1:4369-7261 GCA_038530835.1 Bacteroidota bacterium
AACAAGAACTCCCCCAACCAGAGAAACCAAAAATCAAAACGCCAGAAATTATCGAGGTTGTTGAAGATGATGACGAGTTGGAAGAAAGCGTGATTGAATCCGATGAGGTAAACCAAGATACTGAAATTGCTGACGTTGGGGATATAGAAGTTGCCACCTATGATGAACCAGAGGAGGTTCCATTTTCAGTGATTGAAGATGTACCCGTTTTCCCGGGATGTGAAAATGCCAAGGACCAACGGCAATGTTTTCAGGAAATGATGCAAAAACATGTTCGTAAAAATTTCAAATACCCAGAGTTAGCACAGGAAATGGGATTACAAGGTCGTGTAAGCGTATTGTTCGTGATTCAAAAGGACGGTACCATTGGCAACGTACGCATGCGCGGTCCCCACAAAAGCTTGGAAAAGGAGGCATCACGTATTATCTCTAAGCTTCCAAGAATGACACCTGGCAAGCAAAGAGGCAATCTAGTAAAGGTACCCTTCGCCATTCCGATTGTGTTTAAGTTGCAATAAGACAACGCAACCGAATTCTCAAATCTACATCTTACGAATACCAAGTCGTTAATACTTAATCTATATAAAAATGAAAACAATTTCAGTTTTGGCTGCTATAGCCGTAAGCGCATTATTTCTATCGTGCAATAATGATGACGACGCAACTCCCCTAGAAAGCATTTCGGGTACATGGAAAATGCAAAACGTAAGTGGAGGTCTTCAAGGTGTTGATATTGACTACAGTGAAGGTGATGTCGATTGGACCTTCGATACCGATTCACAAACCGTGCGTATCGAAAACAGAATCGACAATACAGGTCCGGAAGATATTTATGCGGGGCTTGACACGGGTTCCTATCCCTATGAAATACAGCAATTGGGGGAAACGGAAATTCTTTATCTAAATGACGAGCTGATGGGAGGTATTGTTATTTCAAACAATACCCTAACCATAGACAGCGGTTCCGATGCGGATGGTTTGGTCACCCTCTTTGTCCGATAGCCTTTCTTTTTAAACCAAAGAAACCATACCGAGGCGGTATGGTTTTTTACGTTTTAGCAACCTTTTGTTCGCTTTTCATACTTGGTTTTGCGTTATTTTGGAGCAGAATCATATCAAATGCTTCAAAAATCATCACTTTTTCTACTGGGTCTGCTATGTTCACAGGGGTTATCGGCTCAATTGGTTACTGCTGGAAAATTACCTGACTTTTTATTGGAAAGCTCAGGTTTGGCTTTGGGCAGCAAGGAAACCGTTTGGACCTTCAATGATAGCGGCGGACGACAAGAGTTATACCAATGTGATATGGAGGGAAAGCACCTAAGGACCGTAAAAATCAAAAACGCACCCAATAACGATTGGGAAGATATCACTCAGGATGATTTGGGCCATTTTTACATAGGGGATTTCGGAAATAACAGCAACAAAAGGAAAACACTACATATTTTTAAGATTACCAATCCAAACACCACAGATTCCTTAGCGTTGAACGCCTCAAAAATCAGTTTTCGTTTTGAAGACCAAACGGCTTTTCCACCTCCGAAAACCGAGATGAACTTTGATTGCGAATCCTTACTGTGGTTTGAGAACCATCTATATGTTTTTACCAAGCACCGAACCCTCCCGATGAAAACCAACCTTTACCGAATTCCCGACCAACCAGGTGAGCATATCGCCAAACGGGTAGGTTCTTTTGCAACAGGCGTTGCTAAACCTGGTGAACATCCTTGGTTTGGCTATTGGATTACCGCTGCGGATATTAGCCCAAATAAGCAAAAAATAGCATTGTTAAGCGGCACTACACTTTGGATATTTTACGACTTCGAAAAGGACCTTTTTTTTGAGGGAAAAATGAAAAAAATCCCATTGGGCGCCAATTCCCAAAAAGAAGGGGTTTGTTTTTTGAACAATGATGAAGTCATTATTTCGGATGAATACATTCGCCGATTTGATTTAGGAGGCAAACTATACTCCCTAGATTTAAATCCCTATTTCAATTAAAGAGTTTTATAAAAACAAAAAACCACGCCCTTTGGCGTGGTTTTTTTATGCTTAAAAAGTAAACTTACATTTCGCCTACTTTTTGCTTGTGCGCTTCAATAAGCTGTTCCAACTCAGCTTTGGTTGCCGCGGTAAATTCCTTTACTTCAGTTTCCATTTCGCCAGCTACTCCAGTAGTCGTGGTGATGATAGCTTTGAAAGCACCATCCGCAGTGTTGCTCACCTCAACTTTCACTTGTTCTTCAACTTGTTTGGTTTCGGTCATACCATCTTCAGTGATGGTGATAACTGTTCCGTCAGCTTTGGTCATGCTTACTTCATCTGAAGAAGACATGCTTACCAAACTTGGCGCGATAACCAAGGCTACCACGGACATCAACTTCAAAAGAATGTTCAATGATGGACCGGAAGTATCTTTAAAGGGGTCACCAACCGTATCTCCAACTACAGCCGCCTTATGGGCATCAGTACCTTTACGACCTTCACTTTCGATGGTTTTCTTGGCATTGTCCCAAGCACCACCAGCGTTCGATTGGAAGATAGCCATCAAAACCCCAGCAGTGGTTACCCCTGCTAGAAGTCCTCCTAGCATTTCAGCACCACCAATAAAACCAACAGCAACAGGAACGGCAATGGCCAATAAACCTGGTAATACCATTTCTTTAATGGAAGCTTGTGTGGAAATCGCCACACACTTATCATATTCCGCTACGCCATTGGCAGCATCGAAAATCTTTCTGTCTTCTTCAGAAGCCTTTGAAATATCAGCATCGTACTTTACCATTACCGCAAGTGCTGCTTTCAATGCAGGAATATCCCTGAATTGACGACGTACTTCTTCAATCATCGCCATGGCCGCACGACCAACAGCGTTCATGGAAAGGGCGGAGA